>JBBSRS010000218.1:0-5023 GCA_038242795.1 Burkholderiales bacterium | reverse complement strand
GGCGGTGGCCGGGCGCAATTCAGCCTGCCGCGCATACGGGTCGGCGCGGGCCGGCAGCAATTGGCCGTCAGCGGCCAGGATTTCGAACTTGTAGCGGGCGCCCGTTGCCACGCCGGGCAGGAAAATTTCCCAGACGCCGCATTCCCGCCTGAAACGCATCGGATGGCGGCGGCCATCCCACAGGTTGAAGTCACCCACCACGCTGACGCGGGCCGCATTCGGCGCCCAGACCGCAAAACTGGTGCCGTCCACGCCATTCATCTGGCGCGGGTTGGCGCCCAGGATTTCGTAGGGCCGCAAATGCGTGCCTTCGCTGAGCAGCCAGACATCCATCTCGCCCAGCACCGGCCCGAAGCGGTAGGGGTCTTCAAGCACCGCGGTCTGGTAGTTGTCCCACTGCACCTGCAGGCAGTAAGCCCCGGGGGACGGCAGCGCCAGCATTCCCTCGAAAAATCCGTCGGGGTGCTGCAATTCCAGCGTGCCGGCCGGGTGGCCTGAATCGGCATCGAGCACCTCCACCCGCCGGGCGCCGGGCAAAAAAGCGCGGATCGACATGCCGCCATCGTCCGCATGCGGCCCCAGCACCGAGAACGGGTCGGCGTGGCGGCCGCTGCAAATCAGTTCAATGTCTTGCGGATTCAGCATGAAATGGTCCTTGGGTGCTGTCAAACCGTCATTCGCGCGAAGGCGCGAGTGACGCAGGAAGGGTCTTGTGGGGCGGGTGCCGCATTGGGGAAAGCGTACTCAGTTCGCGGCCGGTGCGATGTTCCAGATCTGGCGGGCATATTCCCGAATGGTCCGGTCGGACGAAAACACGCCCATGCCGGCCACGTTGGCAATCGCCTTTTCGCACCACTGTGCGGGCTGGCGGTACAGCGCATCGACCCGCAACTGCGTGGCGACATACGACTCGTAATCGGCCAGCAGCAGGTAATGGTCGCCGCCCCACAGCAGTGAATCGACCAGTTCCCGGTAGCGGCCGGGCTCATCCGGGCTGAACTGGTCACCGGCAATCGCATCCAGAACGCTTTTCAGCGCCGGCAGGCTGTCGTAGCAGCGCATCGGCTGGTAGCCGCTTTGCCGCAGCGCCTGCACCTCGGGCGTCTTCAGGCCGAAGATGAAGATGTTGTCGTCGCCCACGTTCAGGCGAATCTCGATGTTGGCGCCGTCGTCGGTGCCGATGGTCAACGCGCCGTTGAGCGCCAGCTTCATGTTGCCGGTACCCGAGGCTTCAGTGCCGGCCGTGGAAATCTGCTCGGACAGGTCAGCACCGGGCATGATGACCTCGGCCACCGACACGCCGTAATTGGGAATGAACACCAGTTTCAGTTTGTCTTCAATGCGCGCATCGTTATTGATGACACTGCCGACATCGTGGATCAGCCGGATGATCGACTTGGCCGTGTGGTAGCTCGACGCCGCCTTGCCGGCAAAAATCACCGTGCGCGGCACCCAGTCGCCTTCAGGGTTCGCCAGAATCGCCTGGTAACGGGTAACGACATGCAGCACATTGAGCAACTGGCGCTTGTACTCGTGGATGCGCTTGACCTGCACATCGAACAGGCTGTCGGGGCTGACGGTGATGCCGGTCGTCTTCTCGATGTAGGCCGCCAGCCGGGCTTTGTTGCCGCGCTTGATGGCCATGAACCGGCCTTGAAACGCGGCGTCCAGGCGGTAGTCATCGAGCCGCTTGAGCTGCGCCAGGTCGAGCCGCCAGCTTTTGCCCAGTGTGGCGTCCAGCAGCGCGGACAGCGCGGGGTTGGCCTGTGCCAGCCAGCGCCGGGGCGTCACGCCGTTGGTCATGTTGGTGAAGCGCTCGGGCCACAGGTCGGCAAAGTCGGCAAAGATGGTCTGCACCAGGAGGTCCGAATGCAAGGCCGACACGCCGTTGACCCTATGGCTGCCCACCACCGACAGGTGCGCCATGCGCACCCGCCGCTCGCCGTGCTCGTCAATCAGCGACAGGCGCGCCAAAAAGGCGTCGTCGCCGGGGCGATGCAGCGCCGCCATTTCCAGAAATTCCTTGTTGATGCGGAAAATGATTTCCAGGTGGCGCGGCAGCACATGCTGTATCAAGGCGACCGGCCAGGTTTCCAGCGCCTCGGGCATCAGGGGGTGGTTGGTGTACGAAAAGGTCTTGCTGCACAGTTGCCAGGCCTGGTCCCAGGTCATGGCGTGCTCGTCGCACAGCAGGCGCATGAGTTCGGCCACGCCGATGGCGGGGTGGGTGTCGTTCAGGTGAATCGCCACCTTGTCGGCCAGGTTGTCCAGGCCCGGGTGTTCGTCCAGATGGCGCTTGACCAGATCCTGGATCGAGGCCGCCACAAAGAAGTATTCCTGCTTGAGCCGCAACTCGCGCCCGGCGGGCGTGCTGTCGTTCGGGTAAAGCACCCAGGAAATGTTTTCAAACTCGTTCTTGGTGGTGGCGGCTCTGGCGTAGTCGCCGGTGTTGAAGACCCCCAGGTCAATGTGCGCCGGTGCCACGGCTTTCCACAGCCGCAGCGTGCTGACCAGCGGCGTGCCATGGCCGGGCACCACCATGTCATAGGCTTTGGCGGCGACTTCGCCGGCATGGCGCCAGACCGGCGTGCCGTCGACGTGCTCGACCCAGCCGCCAAAACGCACCGGGTAGGTGATGCCGGCGCGCGGAAACTCCCACGGCGTGCCGTCCTGCAGCCACGGGTCGGGGTATTCGATTTGTTCGCCGTTCTGGATGTCCTGTGCAAACATGCCGTATTCGTAGCGGATGCCGTAGCCGAACGAGGGCAGGCCGAGCGTGGCCATCGAGTCCAGAAAACACGCCGCCAGCCGGCCCAGGCCGCCGTTGCCCAGCGCCGCGTCGGGTTCGCGGTCGGCCACGTCTTCCAGGGTTTGCGCATGCTGTATCAAGCCCTGGGCGGCGCCGCTGGTCAGGTTGAGTGCGGCCAGCGCGTTGGACAGCGTGCGGCCCATCAGGAATTCCATGGACAGGTAGACCACCCGGCGTGCCTTGTCGGCGCGCTGTTGCGCCTGGGTTTCGACCCAGCGCCGGGACAGCTGCTGGCGCGCCACCTGCGCCACGGCCTGCATCAGGTCGGTGGGCGTGGCATTTTCCGAGGCCACGCCGACGGTGCTGAGCAGATGCTCCTCAATCTGGGCTGCCAGTGCATGCCTGGCGATCGGTGCGATGGAGTTCACGAGAGAGTCCTTTGAAGAGCTGCAGG
Organism: Burkholderiales bacterium; assembly: GCA_038242795.1. Taxonomy (GTDB): domain Bacteria; phylum Pseudomonadota; class Gammaproteobacteria; order Burkholderiales; family Burkholderiaceae_C; genus Polaromonas. The sequence continues at coordinate 1,820 of JBBSRS010000218.1, read as the reverse complement.
CCGTCAGGGACACGCGCAAGGAGCGAGTCGGCCGCAAAATTGCGCTGATTTTCGCATGCGAAAAAATACCCGTCCGGGGCAGCTGAAAGCGCCCTGCAGGCCCGTGATGCCGCTTCCAAATAACTGGAAATCAGCATATTCCTACAAGCCCCGGTATTAAGATGGAATCTCCTTCATAACCCCCACGGCCAGGAACCTATGAAACCCAACGAACTTGCTCAAAGTCTGGATTTGCCCAAGCGGGCCGTGGCCCTCGTGCTGGCCGGCGGGCGTGGCAGCCGCCTGATGAACCTGACCGACAGCCGGGCCAAGCCGGCGGTGTACTTTGGCGGAAAGTTCCGCATTGTCGACTTTGCCCTGTCCAATTGCCTGAACTCCGGCATCCGGCGCATCGGTGTCATCACCCAGTACAAGTCGCACAGCCTGTTGCGCCATCTGCAGCGCGGCTGGGCATTCCTGAAGTCCGAGATGAACGAATTTGTGGACCTGCTGCCGGCCCAGCAGCGCAACGACAACGAAAGCTGGTACCGGGGCACGGCCGACGCCGTGTACCAGAACCATGACATTCTGGAAAGCTACGGCGCCGACTACATCGTGGTGCTGGCCGGCGACCATATCTACAAGATGAACTACGCCGTGATGCTGGCCGACCATGTGGCCAAGGGCCGCGACTGCACCGTGGGCTGCATTGCCGTGCCGCGCCTCGAGGCCACCGCCTTCGGAGTGATGGCGGTCGATGAAAACAGCATGGTGACCGAATTCCTTGAAAAACCGGCCGATCCGCCGTCCATGCCGGGCCGCCCCGACATGGCGCTGGCCAGCATGGGCATCTACATCTTCAATGCGCAATACCTCTACAAGGAGCTTGAGCGCGACATGGCCGACGAGTCGTCGAACCATGACTTCGGCAAGGACATCATTCCCCGTGCGGTGCGCAACGGCCAGGTGGCGGCGCATCCCTACGCCCTGAGCTGCGTGCCATCCAGCGACGTGGCCGAACCGTACTGGCGCGATGTGGGCACCATCGATGCCTACTGGGAGGCCAACATCGACCTCACCGCCACCGACCCGGAACTCAACCTCTATGACCGGCACTGGCCGATCTGGACCTACCAGGCACAGCTGCCGCCCGCCAAATTCGTCCACAACCAGGACGACCGGCGCGGCATGGCGATCGAGTCCACCGTGTCGGGCGGCTGCATTGTGTCGGGCTATGTGTTCCGCTCGGTGCTGTTTTCCAGTGTGCGCGTTCACTCCGGCTCCACGGTCAACTGGTCGGTGCTCTTGCCCGGCGTGCAGGTCGGCCGTGGTGCCAGCCTGAACCGCGTGATCGTGGACCGGGGCTGCAGCATTCCCGACGGCATGGTCATCGGCGAAGACGCCGAACTCGACAGCCAGCGTTTTCACCGCAGCGACAACGGCATCACGCTGGTCACGGCCTCCATGCTGGCCAAAATTTCCGCATGAAAGTCCTGCATGCGGCTGCCGAGGTGTTTCCGCTTGTCAAGACCGGCGGGCTGGCCGATGTGCTCGGTGCCCTGCCCGAAGCCCTGATCGCGGCAGGGGCCGATGTGCGGCTGGTGTTGCCTGGGCTGCCCGCCATCCTGAAAGGCATGAACGCGCTCCAGGTGGTGTGCGAGCTGGGCGCTGTTTTCGGCGCAGGCCGCGTCACCCTGCGGCTGGGGCAAATGGCGCACAACCAGGTGCCCGCCTATGTGATTGACGCGCCTTACCTGTACCAGCGCCCGGGCAATCCTTATCTGGCGGCCGATGGCAACGAGTGGCCCGACAACCTGCAGCGTTTTGCCCTGCTGGGCTGG
>JBBSRS010000217.1:0-5024 GCA_038242795.1 Burkholderiales bacterium | reverse complement strand
GGCCCGGGCGGCGGCGCTCTGGCGCACCGGCTGGCGCCCAGCGGCAAGCGCATCCTCATTCTCGAACAAGGCGACTACCTGCCACGCGAGACCGCCAACTGGAGCTCGAGCGAGGTCTTCGTGCACGGCCGTTACCAGGCCCAGGAAACCTGGTATGGCGCCGCCGGCGAGGCTTTTCACCCGGGCTTGCACCGCTGCGTGGGCGGCAATTCCAAGGTTTATGGCGCCGCGCTGCTGCGCTTTCGTGAACGCGATTTTGGCGAGGTGCAGCATGTCGGTGGCGTCTCGCCAGCCTGGCCGTTGCGCTATGAAGATTTCGCACCGTGGTACGACGAAGCCGAACGCCTGTTCCAGGTGCATGGCCAGCGCGGGGAAGACCCGAACGAGCCGGACGGCTCCGGGCCATTTCCGCATCCTGCCGTCAGCCACGAGCCGCGCATCGCAGCGTTGCACGCGCAGCTTTCCCGCCAGGGGCTGAAGCCTTTTCATCTGCCGCTGGGCATCTTGCTGGACGAGGTCGATGGCCAGACCGCGCGCACCAGCAAATGCATACGCTGCGACGCGTTTGATGGCTTTCCCTGTCCGCTGGGCGCCAAGGCCGATGCGCAAACCGTCTGCATTGACCCGATGCTGGCAGCCCATCCAAACGTCACGCTCAGAACGCATGCCCATGTGGACCGGCTGGAAACCAGCGACGCGGGTTGCCGCATCAGCGCGGTTTGCGTGACGCGGCGCGGACAACAGGAGCGTTATTCGGCCGATATCGTCGTCGTCGCCTGCGGTGCGCTCAGTTCCGCCCTGCTGCTGCTGCGCTCGGCCTCGCCAGCGCACCCCAACGGCCTGGCCAATGGCTCCGGCCAGGTGGGCCGCAACTACATGCGGCACAACCAGTCGGTGCTGATGGCGCTGTCGCGCGAGCCGAACGAGACGGTTTTTCAAAAGACGCTTGCCGTGAGCGACTTCTACTTCGGCGCACCCGACTGGCCCCACCCGCTCGGGCTGATCCAGATGTGCGCCAAATCGCACCCCGACCAGATTCGCGGCGAGGCGTTGCCCGCCTGGCTCGAATGGTTGCCGGACATGCCCTTCGAAGCCATGGCGCGCCACTCAATGGACTTCTGGCTGTCGAGCGAAGACCTGCCGCGGCCCGAAAACCGAATCAGCCTCGGGCAGGATGGGCGCGTCACGCTCGCACTCACCCCCAACAACCTCGAAGCGCACCACCGCCTGAAGGCCAAGTTGAAGGAAATTTTGCGCGACAGCGGCCTGCACCCCCACCTGATGGAGCGCAGTCTCTATTTCGGCAAGAACATCCCTGTCGGCGGCACGGCACACCAGGCGGGCACAGCCCGTTTTGGCAGCGATCCGCGCTCGTCGGTGCTCGACCTTGACTGCAAGGCGCATGAACTCGACAACCTTTACCTGGTCGATGCCAGCTTCTTCGTCTCCATCGCCGCCGTGAACCCGACGCTCACGCTGGTGGCCAATGCCCTGCGCGTGGCCAGGCAGGTGGGCGAGCGGCTGGGGGTTCGTTCACCCGAACCTGAGCCCGTCAAGGGGCGCGCGTGATGCACGATTCGTCATGGATCGAAACACTTTCACGGCTGCTTCTCGTGGCGATGTTTCCCTTCAGCGCCTTTGACAAGCTGCTCGATTGGGGCGCCGCGATGAAGCAAGCTGGCTCGTCATTTTTACCCGGCGCGCCTGTTTTGGTGGTGACCGCAACAGCGCTCGAACTGGCCGCACCGGTTTGCATCGTGCTCGACTGGCATGCGCGCGTCGCGGCACTGCTGCTGGCGCTGTTTTGCATCGTCACCGCGCTGCTTTACCACCCGTTCTGGCGTCAGGGCGATTTCTGGACGCGCGGGAACAGCGTGGCCCGCGCCCAATTCTGGGACTTCACCAAGAACTTCGGTCTTGCCGGCGGGCTGTTTCTGGTCGCCCTGGGTGCGGGACTGGCTCCACTCGTTTGAATCCACCTTTGATTGTTCTGCCATGCACCCAGCTCCTCCTTCCCCTGCAGGCCCCGCGCCCACCACCGGCTATTGGCATCTCTGGACCGACACTGACGGCATCAGCCATCAGACCCGCTGCGAACTGACGGCGTTCGAGCTGGCGCAGGTCGGCGCGGCCAGCCCGCAATGGAACGACGCACAAGCCCGGGGCGAGGCAACGGTCGTCTTCACGGTGCAGCCGGTCGGCTGGGTTGGCGACTGGCATGAAAACCCGGCGCCACAGTGGATCGTGCCGCTTTCGGGCCGCTGGTGGGTCGAGGCCATGGATGGGCAGCGCATCGAGATGGGGCCCGGGGAACTGTCGCTGGGTGAAGACCAGCATTGCATGGCCGACAGCCAGGGCCGCAAGGGCCACCGCTCGGGAACCCTCGGTGATGCGCCTGCGCACCTGATGACGGTGCAGCTGCATGTCACGCCAGGCCGCACGCCCTGCAGCCGGAAATGAGGAAACGCCGGTGATCGACGCCAGCACGCGCGTTCTGCCCAGTGCCATTGCGGGCGTGCTCTCTGCCCGGCCCGTTGTCTGCGACGTGCTCGACCCGCGCTTTCGCGCGTTGGTGATGCCCAACGCCTGGCTTGAAACACTGGCCAACGACTGCCGCTGGCTCGAAGGCCCGGTCTGGTTTGCCGACCACGACATGCTGCTGGTGAGCGATGTGCCGAACGACCGCCTGCTGCGCTGGACGGCGGCGGGTGGCTTGTCGGTCCACCGGCAGCCTGCCGGTTTCCCCAATGGCCACACGCGTGACCGCCAGGGCCGCCTGGTCACTTGCTCGCATGGGCACCGGCATGTGGCGCGCCTCGAAATCGATGGCCGCCAGACGGTGTTGGCGGCTCATTACCGGGGAAAGCGCCTGAACGCGCCGAACGACGTGGTGGTTAAAAGCGATGGCAGCATCTGGTTCACCGACCCGCATTACGGCATCGAGTCAGACTACGAAGGCCGCAAGGCAATGCCCCAACTCCCCCCCTCGGTCTACCGGCTTGACCCGGCGAGCGGCGACCTCGACCTGGTCGCCGGCGATTTCGACGGGCCCAACGGCCTGTGTTTTTCACCCGACGAGCGCCGCCTGTACGTGGCGGAAAGCGGCACCCAGTTCGCCCCCGACCCCGCACGCCACATCCGGGTGTTCGACGTGGGCGAGAGCCCCCGGTGGCTCGCCAGGGGCCGCGTGTTTCACACGGTCTCGCCCGGCTATGCCGACGGCTTTCGATGCGACATGGACGGCAACCTCTGGACCAGCGCGGGTGACGGTGTCCACTGCATCGATCCATCGGGCGCCCTGCTCGGCCGCCTGCAGCTGCCCGCTGCAATCGCCAACCTGACCTTCGGCGGTCCTGCGCGCAGTCGCCTGTTCCTGTGCGCCGGCCGTGAGCTGTACGCCCTGACGGTCAACGCCCGCGGATGCCAATGGCCCTGAACGACCGGCGGCCCCCGCCCAACTTGGGCTGGCGCATCAGCGCCTTGAGGCGACCGGTCGGCAACTTGCATCGCGCCATTTCGTTCTACACGGACGGCCTGGGGTTCGAGGTCGAAACACGGGTGTCGGCAGACCGCGCCGTGCTGCGGCTCGGAAACGAACGCATCGAACTGGTCGAGCGCAGCGCCACGTGCAGCCCCGCGCCACCGCCAGTACCCGGCCCGGATGTCCGCTTTCAGCACGCCGCGATCGTGGTCACCGACATGGCGGCAGCATTCGACCGGCTGGCGAGCGTCGCGCCCCGTGCCATCACGCGCGGCGGGCCGCAGCGCCTGCCTGTGGCAGCCGGCGGTGTCGAAGCCTTCAAGTTTGTCGACCCCGACGGCCACCCGCTTGAACTGATCTGGTTTCCGCCCGGCACGGGCGATGCACGCTGGCGGCAAGGCAACTGCCCGGGGCCGACGGTCGGCATCGACCATTTCGCGCTCAGCGTAAGCGACCTGCGGCGCAGCTTGGCGTTCTATGAATCCATGCTCGGCTTCACGGTCGTGGCCAGACAAACCAACCAGGGGACACAACAGGGGCTGCTGGACGGCCTTGACAGCGAGGTCGTGGTAGAGGTGGTTGCCCTGGCATCGGGTGTGCCAGGTACACCACACATCGAACTGCTCCATTACCGGCACCCGTCCCCGCGTACGCATGAACACGCCGAGGTTTTCGGGGCCATCGACTGCCTGCTTCTGGAGCGCCTCGCCAACCGGTCAGGGCGCGGCCAGGAGCCGCAGCCATTGCCGGCCAGAGATCCTGACGGACATGCTTTGGTGTGCACGCTGACCCTGCCTTCCTGATTCGGGCACGGCGCAGCGCGTCGACCTGCATCAGAAACAGATGTGTTTGGCGCGCGGCAACCCTTTCAACAGCCCATCGGTAAAAGCTCTTTTATGTATTGAATCAGTCTTAAGTCCAATAGATATAAGCGTATTCAGCTATTTATTACATAGCAAGAATCGCAGGAATCGCTGGCCGTTGCTAGGTCCGGACTGCGGCTTGAATCCGCACCGGCACCCCTTTGGACGCCGGGGTTTTGGACGCCTGGTCGTGGTACCAGAGCGGTATCAGGGCATTCATCTCGGGATAGTAGCCCCCTACGCATCCGTTGGGCAGGTTGAACGACGTGACCATCAGACCCGGAACCTCGCGGTGCACCTCGTCACCGGCATCGCTGACCAAACTGACGATATCGCCCTCCTTCAGGCCGGCCTTCGACATGTCCTTCGGATTGATCAGCAGAATGTCGCGCGAACCTTCCAGCCCGCGCAACCGGTCGCTGAAACCATAGATGGTGGTGTTGAACTGGTCGTTGGAGCGCATGGTGATGAGGTGGTAACGGCCCGGTGCATCGCCCACACCCAGCGCCGACATGACCGTCGGAGTTGTGAACCCAGCCTTGCCGCTGTCGGTTTCCCAGATGCGTTCACGCGCCTTGTTGCCGCGGTAAAACCCCCCTTTGTCGAACATGCGCGCATTGAAACCCCGAAACTGGTCCGGGTAGGTTTCCTCGATCAGGTCGCGCACCACGCTGTAGTCG
>JBBSRS010000216.1:0-5031 GCA_038242795.1 Burkholderiales bacterium | reverse complement strand
GCGAGTGAAGTTGGCTTGATTGAGTCTCAATTGAGATACGCAATTGACGGCTTCACATGAGGCGCACATGACAGCGCACACTTCAAGGCTCCATGTTCGGGTGGACGATGACATCAAGGAGCAAGCGACCCAGGCCCTGACGGCAATGTACAGGGATGTATTTGGCATGGGAGTCATTCAGGTGACGTTCGCCCGTCATTACTCTCAGTAAGGCGGGTATCAATTTGACGCTGCTTTGCAGTAGAGGCTGCAGCAGCGCCAACATCACACGCTTTGCATGCCAAATCGTGGCTGTGGGAATCTTTCCTGTCCTGTTTCATTTGCTGCTACGTGCTGCGCAGGCTGCTAGCCAGCTGCCTGGTTTTAGCCTGATTCCCAGTGCTTATTCTTCGGCGTCTTTGCTCGATCCAATAGCCGCACTATGACGATACTCCGCAAGCCTCAGTCTCCAAACCCCAGAAACTTGGCCGCCTCGTCCACCGGCTTGCGCTGCGACACCACCGCATTGGCTGGAAAGCTCTCGTCGGGCCAGCCCATGGCGATGCAGGTCTGAATCACCTGATCGTCGGGAATGCCGGCCTCGGCGCGCACCACGGGCGACTGCATGATGCCCTGGCTGTTGATCACACAGCCCAGGCCACGCGCCCAGGCGGCATTGACGATCAGTTGACCACGCCACCACAGTCGAAGGGGGCAATGTCGCTGCCCTGAATGGCGCGGTCATACGTCACCACGATCGACACCGGTGCGTCGAACTGGCGAAAGCCGCGCAGCACCCAGTCCTGCCGCTTTTCCTTGTTCTCGCGCTCAATGCCCATGGCGGCGAACAGCTGTTTGGCAACGCCAATCTGTCGCTCGCGGTGCGGACCTGCGTAGTTCGGCCCCAGGCGAAACTCGCGTGAATCGGGCACGCCCGCCAGGTTGCGCTCCACGTTGCCTGCACGAATGCGGTCCAGCACCTCGCCGGTGACCACATAAAAATTCCAGAGCTGGGTGTTGAGCGAGGTGGGGGCGCGCATGGCCAGCTCCAGCACCTCGCGGATGAGCGCCTTGGGCACGGCCTTGTTCAGGTAACCGCGAATACTGCGGCGCTGCCGGATGACGTCGTCAAATTTCATGGGGGTCTCTTTGGCGTTGAAAAGTCGAGGCCGGTATGGCACCGCTGGTTGGCGGCGGTGCCATTCTCCAAGGGCTGCTCTGCCTCAAGGGTCAACTGCGTGACTCGCCCGGTCGTTGTCGTTTCCGCAAGGGCACGGGCATTGCCACCTTCGTTCCATCACAACCCCAATGAACGCAATTCCTTCACGCCCAAGCTCGCTGCTTCGACAGCCCCCGCCACATAACCCTGAAACTGCGGCGACCATTCGCTGGCGATGCCGGTCAGGCGGCCTGTCCACGGGCCCGACGTGGCCGTGGTGGGGGGCGCTTGGGCGTGTTGGCCCGTGCTTTCCAGATCGGCGGCGGTGGCGGTGAACGGGTCCAGCGCCCAGTCCTTGATGAATTCGGCCTTGGGCGTGGACGCCTGGTTGCCGAACAGGCGTACAAATTGAGTGCGGCAATGCGCCTTCAGTTCAGCCTCGGGGACGCTTTGGCGGACGTGCGCAGGCACGCCGAAGAAGCCGAACAGGGCAGCGCTGCCGCCCGGCATGGACGCGTCGTGAATTTCGCCCAGCGGCCCGTGTGCGCTTCTGGCCTCGCCGGACAAGCCATTTCCGCGCCAAAACGGGCTGTCATAAACGGCGATGTACTTGGCATGGGGCGCCATCCAGGTGGCGGTCGCGCGCCATTGCCGAGCCAGCGCTGACGGCAGGGCGGGAATGAACTCGATGCTGCTTTCCAGCAAACGCGGCGGCAGTGCCAGCAACACGTGTTCTGCGCGCCAGGTTGTTCCTTGGCCATGGGTGTCTTCGCTGTCCAGCTCTACCTGCTGCGGCGTGCAGCGCAGGCGGCGGACCGCCTGTCCGGTGTGGATGCACGCCGCGTCCAGGCGGCGGTGCAGTGCGTCGGTCAACGCGCCCATGCCACCCACCAGGCGCATCGAGGCGGGCGAATTGGCGTAGCCTCGCACCCGCGCAGGCGGCTCGTGGGCCGAGCGTTCCACCACCGTGTCGCCGGTTTCATGCTGCGCAAAGCTCGCCAGGCCCAGCGCATCGACCAGACGCCCCAGCTGGGGCTGGTAGCCGGGCCAGAACCAGGCCGGCCCCAGGTCAATACGGTCGATAGGGTCGATACCGGCTGCACTTGTCGCTGTCCCGGTGGCCGGTGGTCCCGATGCAGCAACGGACGCAATGCGCCCGCCCAGAGTGTCGCGGGCTTCCAGCAGCACATAGTCCTTGATGCCTTGCTGCTCCAGCAAATAGGCGGCATACAAGCCGCTCAAGCCTGCGCCGACGATGGCGATGCGCGTTGTCTGCAGGCTCATGCCGTCCCGGCCATGTGGACCAGGTGGCCGGTCTTGAGGTAAACGGTGGCGCCCTGTGCGTTAGCCACGATCTTTGACGGGTCGCCTTCGGGCAGGCGTATCCAGCTTCTGGGCCCATAGGGTTGGCCTGCCATTGCCACGCTGCCGTCCAGCACCAGCAGTTCGGCGCTATTGGTGGATTCGGTGAACACGGTCTGGCCAGGTGCAAGGCGTTGCAGGCAGACCTGTTCGGTGTCGCTTGAGAACAGCGGGCAGACTTCGCGCCCGTTCTGGCGCTGCCAGAGCGACGGGTCGTTCGTGTCGAGGCGCATCGTGTGGTCGTCACTTGGCTGCATTTGCCACAGTTTGACGAAGATGGTGACGCCTTCAACGCTGAAAGGCTGATGGGCTGAACCGGGCGGATTGCGCAGATACCAGCCCGCCGGATAGTGGCCGTGCTCGTCCGAGAAGGTGCCAGACAGCACGAGGATTTCTTCACCGCCGGGGTGCTGGTGGCGCGGAAAGTGCGAATCGGGGGCATACCGCACGATGCTGGTGGCCCGGGCTTTTTCTTCGCCCACCCGGTCCAGCATCACGCGCTCAACACCGGCCATGGGCGAGGGCACCCACTGGTGCTCATCGGGTGTGACGATGGCGCGTTGCGAAAAATCTGCGTTGATGAGCATGGTGTTCTTTCAGGACTGCAGGGGTGATGTTCAACTAAAAAAGATAGCAACTTGCGCACGGTCCATGTGTGGCACGCACCGATTTTGTTGAAAGGTTGCCGACGATGCAACTCGCTTTTCAGCATGCCGCGCAATCACGGTCGTCGCGGGCATCCCGGCTCCGGATCGTGTCCGGGACCCGTACGTTTGGCCATGGCAAACGAGAAAATCAGGCGATGCGATGCGAAGCGCCGGGCCGTGGCAAAGCCTGATGGCGCGCCGTGGGAAAAGACATTAAACCGCTTTCCAAACCCGACGGCTGCTGCTAAAGCGCATGGGCCGCGTCGTATCCAGTTTTAATGGCGTGCGAAATATCGGCGACCTGGCTGCAGTCGCCCACCTTGATGACCACGATGCCCTTGTCACTCAGCACCGCTGTGTCAAATGCAACCGGGCGTGCGCCGATGGCCGTCAACACATGGTCGCACGCAATGTGCACGGCATGGCCGTTTTTGTCCTGGCACACCCATTCACCGGCAGCGATGCGCGTCACTTTGTGCCCGGTCTACTGTTTGGCGCCATGGGTTCGGTAGTTTTCAAGCCGTGCGGGCAACACGGTGCTGCTGACACCGGCGGCGATCTTGTCGAGCGCTTCCACCACGGCCACCTTGCAGCCGCGCTCGGCCAGGTATTCGGCTGTTTCGAAGCCCACCAGGCCACCGCCAATCACCGCCACGCGGCAGGTCCTCGGCCATGGCCGGGCCAATGATGCGCCACCGTGCTGACACAGGGATGGAAACGGCCTGTTTGACAGCGCCTGCGATGTCTGCAAAACAGCAGCAAGGCTGCACGCCCATGGGCGCAATGGTATCGGCCATGTTGCCGGTGGGGTGGGCAAGTGCCACGTGCAGCATGTCCATGCCCGCGTCATTCAGCCATCTGGCAAACTGCGGCGCATCGGCCTTGTCAATACCGCCTTGGCCGCACTTGGGCGTGACCACGGGAAATTTGTACTCGATGAGCATGCCGGGTACGGCCTTTTGGGCCAGACATGGCCGTGCCTGCCGTCGCCCTGGCGTCCACCTGCTGTGGCATGGCCCCACTGGTGAAGTCCGCCACCGACGTCAGGCGCATGTACAGGGGCCTGTCACCGGTGCGGGTCTGCACGGCCGCGACAAAGGCGGTCTGGTTGCCCGCCTAGCACCCGCCGTTGATATGCCCGGCACGTTCACCCCCGAGGCGGACATCGCTTGCCTCCTCGCGGCCGTGCAGCAGGAGCAGGTGGTCCGCATCGCGCTGGCGCATGGACTGCAATCAGCTTGTGCTTGAGTCGCCAAGCGGTTTTGCAGGACACGCCGGGTTGGCGCCCCAGCGCCAAAGCGCTGATGGTGTTCGTGTGCGCGGTGAGCAGGTACATGGCCAAAAACCACAGATTCAAGGGCGGATGGGTGTGCTCCATCACCGTGCCCGCGATGCTGGAGGACGGGGTGGCCAACAGACAAAGCACTCCCACCGCTCGCGGCCGCAGCCGTAGCGAGTATTTTTGCTACTGAATTAATAGCTTTGTCCGAAGACGCAGCCTGCGCGAAGGGCCTATTTGATGCTAAAAATGTCGTTTGTTGGCCAGTGCGATTCTGCTCTGGCGAACAGTGAGGGGCGAAGGTTCAAAAAGGTCTGAAGTCAGTCGTTTATCAGGAAAATATGCCTTTGGCGCAGGCGGGTAGGGCGCAAGCAGCTATCTTTAAAGAAGCGTAAATTAAAAGGAGCGTCAAGGGTTTGCGCCGCGCCAGTGCCACAGCAGCCCCAGCGCCGCCACGCTGAAAAAAGCCCCTGCCGCGAACGTGGCCGGCGCGCCCAGCTGGTCCCACAGCACGCCGGCCACGGTGCTGGCCAGCAGCATCGCCAGCCCGCTCATCAGATTGAAAAACCAAAGGCCGTGCCGCGCAGGCCGGGTGGCGCCGTTTC
>JBBSRS010000215.1:0-5061 GCA_038242795.1 Burkholderiales bacterium | reverse complement strand
GCCTTCAAAGGCTTCCAGAAAGACCTTCAGCGCATCGGGCGGAATGTACAGGTCCTTGGGCATGGCGAACATCGGTTCGCCATAGAGCCGGGCCAGCGCGACCGGATCGATCAGCCCCGTCAGTTCGAGGTTGACCGCTGTGGGCAGGGGCGCGTCGTCTAGGGTGCGCGTTTCCTGAACGGGAATAGGCAAGGAGGGGAAGGGTGGCATCAGGGCAGCAGCGGGAGGAATCGGTTCACGGGCTTGCCGCCATGGAAAACACGCTGCCTCCAGCCGACGAAGGGCGGGCTGAAGGCGAGATGCGAAAGGCGGGAATCAGTCGCCGTTCGGGTGCGCGCTGGTGCCATAGACATAGGCCTGCTGCGCCACGCGCGCCTCGCCGTAGTCCGCCTGGTCGGCCAGGTTCAGGTTCTTGTCCCACCAGATGGCGCGGCCGGCGCGCTGCTCGGCTTCCAGGGTCGGCTTCTTCGCCTTCAGGTCGTCGATGAACGAGGTGATCTCAGAGGTGTAATGGGTGCGTTGAAAAATGGACATGGGTCTGGACCGCCTAAAACGTATAGTGGATGGATTTTACCGGGGTCTGCCATGCAATCATCCATTCGTCGGTCCGCCGTGGCCGAAACCACTTGTTTGTCTGCGGTTTTGCCGGGGGCCACAAAAAGGACGGTGCTGTGTATGGGCTTGCTGTCGTTCATCCTGGGCCTCGCCGGCTGCGACCAGGCGCGCATCCAGGAACTGGAGGAAGGCGTTTCCACCGAAGCCGATGTGCGCGCGCGCTTTGGCGTTCCCGAGAAGGTCTGGGAGGCAGGCGACATGGCGTCGCTGCCCATGCCGGGCGCGGCGGCCGAGCCCGGCGCCCGCACCCTCGAATACAACCGCCAGCCCGCCGGCCAGGTCAACTACATGGTCACCATCGGCCCCGACGGCCGGATGACCGCGCTGCGCCAGGTGCTCACGCCGCAAAACTTCGCCCGCGTGCTGCCCGGCATGCCGATGGAGACGGTGCGCAAGATGCTCGGCAAGCCGATGAAGGTCACGCCCTTTGCGCTGAAGCGCGAAACGCATCACGACTGGCGCTACCTGAACCCGCCGAGCACCGCCATGATTTTCACCGTGGTGTTTGACCCGGACCTGCGCGTGCTGCGCACCCAGTCGGCGGATGAGGAAAGCGTCTATCCGAAGAGCCGATAGGCGACTGGCCGCTGTTTTTTTGGCCACCCTCCAACGGGTTGTTGGAGATGGCATGTGGCATTTGAAATGCCCTTTTTCCCTCCCTCTGTCATTGCGGGCTCGACCCGCAATCCACAGCGCCCAACCCAACCACAGCCAGACAGCGGCTGGATTGCACCACACGGTTGACCGCGCAGGGATGGATTGCGGGTCAGGCCCGCAATGACAAAAAAGAAGGGGATGGTTCGAGTCCAGGAAGCCACACAGTGATGGTTTTTAAGGAAAAAAAGCCATTTGCGCAATGGCAGCCTACGCAAGCAGCTACTATTTTCATAGCGTTTCCACAAGCGCCAGGAAGCCGGAGCGTTCCATGACCTGCCGGGGCTGGGCGTTGAGCCCGGCCAGCACCAGCCCCCCGCCACGCGAGGCGATGGCTTTTTGCAGTTGCTCCAGCACATCCAGACCCGAGGCGTCGAGCACCTGCAGCGACTGCACGTCCAGACGGATGGTCATGGCCTGCGGGGCGCTTTCGACGACGTTCAGGATCGGGTCGATCTTGGCCACGGCGCCAAAAAACAGCGAGCCGTACAGCCGGAAACATGCTTCTTCGCCGCTGTTCGACAGCTCGACCACCTGGAACAGCGAGCTCATGCGCCGCACGAACAGCACGCAGGCCAGCAGCAGGCCGACCTGCAGCGCCACCGTCAGGTCGAACACCACCGTCAGGAAGAACGTGCCCAGCATGATCAGCCGGTAGTGGTTGCTGGCGCGCCTGAGTTCGGCAAATTCGCGCCATTCGCCCATGTTCCAGGCGACGTAGAGCAAGATGCCGGCGAGCACCGGCAGCGGCACATGCACGGCCAGCGGCGCGGCCACCAGCACCACCGCCACCAGCGTCAGCGAATGCACCAGCCCCGAGACGGGCGAGGTGGCGCCGGCGCGCACATTGGTCACGGTGCGGGCAATCGTGCCGGTGGCCGGCATGCCGCCAAAAAACGGCACGACGAAATTGGCCACGCCCTGGGCCATCAGTTCCTGGTTCGGGTCGTGGCGCGGCAGGCCCGAGATCTGGTCGGCCACGCGGGCGCACAGCAGCGACTCGACCGCGCCCAGCAGCGCTATCGTGATGGTCGGGGCCACCAGCAGCCGCACCGTCGCCCAGGAGAAATCAGGAAATTCAAAGACCGGCAGGGCGCGCGGAATCCCGCCAAAGCGGCTGCCGATGGTTTCCACCGGCAGGCTCAACACATAGGCCAGCACCGTCAATGTGAGCAGCGCGACGATCGGCCCCGGCAGGCGCGACGCCAGCCGCGTGGCGCGCTTGAGCTGCAAACCCTCGCCGGCCTGGATCAGCCGGATCAGCCGGTTGGTGAAGGCGTGGGCATAGCGCGTCTGCGTGTCAAACAGGCGCGGCCAGAGCAGCAGGCCGAGCAGGCAGGCCAGCCCCAGGGCCAGCGCATACAGGTTGAGCGAGCCGATGTTCAGGCCAATCGCCTTGATCTGCGAGAAAAAATCCGCCGGCATCTTGGCAATGTTCAGGCCCAGCAGGTCCTTGACCTGCGAAAGCGCAATCAGCACCGCGATGCCGTTGGTGAAACCCACCACGATGCTGACCGGAACATAGCGCACCAGCGTGCCGAGCTTGAAGAACCCGAGCAGGAACAGCAGCACCCCGGCGCAGGTGGTGGAGATCAGCAGATTGGCCAGACCGTAGCGCTCGATGATGCCGTAGACGATGACGATGAACGCCCCCGCCGGGCCGCCGATCTGCACCGCCGAGCCGCCCAGCGAGGCGATGATGGCGCCGGCGATGATCGCGGTCCAGATACCCGCTTCGGGCTTGAGGCCGGAGGCAATCGCAAACGCCATGGCCAGCGGCAGCGCCACGATGCCGACCGTCAGCCCGGAACCCGCATCCTTGAAGAACCGTTCCCGGTTGTAGCCGGCCATCGACGACAGCAGGCGTGGACGAAACCGGGCAAATTGAATGGGCAGGTGCATGCGCCCAGATTGTGCACTTGCACCCGCTTTTAATCGAGCGTCAGTTGATGCAAACGCGCTGTCTGGCGGGCACCTTGCGACGTCCTGATGCGGCGGGACAGCCGGCTATTTGGCCGAACCGGGCAGCACCGCGTCCGCGGTGGCGCCAATGGCCGATCCGGCAATGCGCGCCGTGCCAATGACGGCGCTGGCCGCCAGCCCGACCGTGCCGACCGCCACCGAGGCCACGGTATCGACGACGGCCACCACGGCGCAGCCCGGCAAGGCAACAGCCGACAGGCTGATCAGCGCGAAGGCGCCCAGACGGGCAAGAAAGGGCGGCAAAGCGGTCATGGACGACTTCCGTGTGGATTCGGCTGGCAGGTTGATGCGTGAAACGTCAAGCGTGAGGTTTGCGGCTCAATGAATCCGCATGCCCGGCGTCGCGCCCGGCACCGGTTCGAGCACGTAAATGCCGGGCTGGGCTTTCTCGTCGGCATGGCTGGCGGCCAGCACCATGCCTTCGCTGATGCCGAACTTCATTTTTCGCGGTGCCAGGTTGGCGACCAGCACGGTGTGCTTGCCGATCAGGTCTTCAGGCTGATAGCTGGCAGCGATGCCGCTGAAGACATTGCGCAGCCGGCCTTCGCCCGCGTCCAGCGTCAGGCGCAGCAGCTTGACCGAGCCTTCGACCGCTTCGCAATTGACGATGTTGGCAATGCGCAAATCGACCTTGGCGAAGTCGTCTATGGTGATGGTGGCGGCGATTTTTTCGCCGCCCGGCTCACTCCCCGGCTCACTCCCTCTCCCTCCGGGAGAGGGCAGGGGTGAGGGTTCCCCGCTTCCAGTTGCTACAGTTTTAATAGCCGCTTGCGCAGACGCAGCGGGCGCTGGCGCCTCAAACAATGCCTCAAGCTGCTTCGGGTCAACGCGCTGCATCAGATGCGTGTAAGGCTGAATGGCGTGGCCTTCCGGCAGCTTGAGCAGCCCGGCTTCCCACTTTTGCACGTCAACGCCCAGCCAGTCGCTGACCTGCGCGGCCAGGCGCGGCAGCACCGGCGCCAGCAGCACCGTCAAGTCCTTGAACAGGCCAATCGCCGTGGTGCAGACCTGGTGCAGCTCGGCCTCGCGCGCCGGGTCTTTGGCCATCGCCCAGGGCGCTTGGTCGGCGACATACTGGTTCACCTGGTCGGCAAACGTCATGATGACGCGCATCGCCTTGCCAAATTCACGGCTTTCGTACAGTTCGCGCACCTCGTTCAGCGACGCCGAGGCCAGCGTATACAGAACATGCGCCTCCGGGTCTTCCTGGCCCAGCCGGCCGTCAAAACGCTTGCTGATGAAGCCGGCGCAGCGCGAGGCGATGTTGACGTATTTGCCAATCAGGTCGCTGTTGACGCGCGCCAAAAAGTCGTCGGCGTTGAAGTCGATGTCTTCGTTGCGCGCGCTGAGCTTGGCGGCCAGGTAGTAGCGCAGCCATTCGGGGTTCATGTCCAGGCTCAGGTACTTGAGCGGGTCCAGGCCGGTGCCCCGGCTCTTGCTCATTTTTTCGCCGTTGTTCACCGTCAAAAAGCCGTGGACAAACACGTTGTCCGGCGTCTTGCGGCCGCTGAAATGCAGCGTGGCGGGCCAGAACAGCGTGTGAAACGTCACGATGTCCTTGCCGATGAAGTGGTACTGCTCCAGGCGCGGATCGGCCATGTAGTCGTCGTAGCTCTCACCGCGTTTCGTCAGCAAATCCTTCAGCGACGCCAGGTAGCCAATCGGCGCGTCGAGCCAGACGTAGAAATACTTGCCCGGCGCGTCCGGAATCTCGATGCCAAAGTACGGGGCATCGCGGCTGATGTCCCAGTCGCCCAGGCCTTCGCTTTGCGTGCCGTCCGGGTTGGTGCGCACCGAAAACCATTCCTT
>JBBSRS010000214.1:0-5066 GCA_038242795.1 Burkholderiales bacterium | reverse complement strand
GTGGCATACAGCCCGGCCAGCTTCCAGCGTTGCGCGTCGCGCGCCAAGCGCCAGCCTTGCGGCAACGACGCCACCCGCTCCAGCGGCCATAGCCAGACGCAGACCAGCCCGAGCAGCGCGCCGGCCGGAATGTCGATGAAATGGTGTTGCCAGGTCGTCAGCACCGAGGCGCAAATGGCGAAAGCCCAGACATGCAGCACCAGGCGCGCCCAGCGGGCCTGCAGCAAACGCCGGTACCAGTCCCACAAGATAACCGCCAGCGCAATGTGCAGCGACGGCGCCTGGTTGAACGGCTGGTCGAAGCCGCGCAGCGCGTTGAACAAAAATGCCGGCGCGCCGCTGACCTCGGGCAGTCCGAAGCTGAAACGCAGCGGCCAGATCAAAAAGCAGATCACCGCCAGGCACGTGGCCGTCAGCAGGCGCAGCGCATGCCTGTCCAGCGTGTGCTTGTCACGCGCCAGAAAAACCGACAGCGCATAAAAAGCGTTGATGGTCCAGTAGGGAAAGATCGTCCATTGCCAGAACGGCAGCGCGCGTTCCCAGTCAAAGGCCAGGGTCGGCACCACAGGGCGAGAAGCGGCCCACCAATTGGCAAATCCGTAGCTGGCGTAAAACAGCGGCCCCAGCAGCGCCAACCAGGCGCCAGCGCGTTTCCACGGATGCCGTGCAAGCCAGGCGGTCATGCGTCCCGTCGCACGGCCAGGGACACCGTGAAAATGCCCCATTCGTCAATGCGCTGCGCGATCTTGCGAAAACCTGCGTCCTCGACCAGCTGGTCCAGCTCCGCCTGCGTGCGGCGGCGCATCACCCAGGCTTCGCCCTGCCGGTGGCTGGTCAGCGCCCGCGCAATCATCTCCAGTTGTGGGTGCCAGGGCTGGCCGGTGTAGACCAGGTAGCCGCCATCCTCGACCGCATCGCCGACACCGGCGAGCGAGCGGCTGACCATCGCGTTGTCGGGAAACAGCTCGTACAGGCCCGACACCACCGCCAGTGTCGGCCGGGGCTTGACGCGGGCCAGGCTGTTGCGGTCGAAGGCGTCGGCCTGCACAAAACTGGCCACGTCCTCCAGGCCTTTTTCGGCGATCAGCGCCCTGCCGTCGCGCACATTGATGTCGCTGTAGTCGCGCAGCAGGATGGAGGCGGGCTTGACCGGGCTGGCCAGCACGGCGTCCAGCACATAGCGGCCATGGCCGGCGGCAATGTCCATCAGCCGCACCGGGCGGTGTTGCTCGGCCAGGTGTTCCATGGCCAGGCGCAGCAGTTCCTCGACATGCAGCTTGCGCTGTCGAATGCCGCGCCAGCCGATGGACTGCAGGTAGGTCTTGTCGATGTTGCGGCCCAGCGAACCGGCACCGGCCGGCGTGTTGCGGTACACATAGTCAAGCGTGCTGCCCGAGTCAAAACCGGTGTCGTGGCCCAGCTTGACGCCGTGCGACAGCCGCCCGCCTAGGCGCAGGCTGCTGCGGGTCATGGCCCAGTAGGCGCCGCGTGGCGACAAGATCGAGAGCGGCTCGGCCAGCGCCCGCGACTCATCGGCGGTCTCGCCGCGCAGGTGGGCTTCGCGCAAATCCACCGGCAGCGCCAGGGATGCAAAACGCTGCAGGATGAAGTCGCGAATCGACAGCACCGCCGGCGCGCGGTCTTTTTCGCCCAGCGTGTCGTGGTAGAAGCCGGGGAGTTCGAGCTTGGTCTTGACGGCGCTGCCCAGGCGCTCGAAAAACCGGTGCTGCGGCGCATGGTGCACCACCCAGTCGGCACCCGAGATCAGCAGCTGCACCGGCTGGGTGATGGCGTTGGCGTCGGCCACCACCCGGTCGGAAGCGGCATACAGGCCCAGCAGGATGTTGACCGCGATCGGCCGCGAGATCAGCGGGTCGCTTTCGTAGCTGGCGATGCGCGCCGGGTCGTGCGTCAGGAACTTGGCCTTGACATAGCTGTTGACGAAAAACAGGCCGCGCAGCTTGTGCATCAGCCCCAGCCCGGCCCGCGCAAACGGCACGTAGAGCTTGACCTTGAAGGCTGGCGACGCCAGCGTGAGGCCACACACTTTGGGCGCGTAGTCATGCGCCCAGGTGGCGATCAGCACCGCGCCGACGCTTTGGGCGATGACGTGAATATCCTGCTCCGGCACGCCATGCGCGCTGCCGATGTGCGCGACGAAAGTCTGCACGTCGCGCACCGAGGTTGCAAAGCTCGGGCTGTAGCCGCGCGGGCCGGGCGAGCGCCCATGGCCGCGCGCATCCCAGGCAAAAAAATCGAACTCGGGCAGGTCCAGTTCGTCCACCAGGTGCGCCATGCGCGCGCCATGCTCATGGCCGCGGTGGAACAGCACGACGGCGCCGCGCCGCGGGCCGGACGTGGCGGGCCAGTGGCGATAGAACAGGGATTGCCCGTCGTGCGTGGCGAAATGGTGTTCACGGGGCGTGCGGGAAGCAGAAGACACAGGCGACATGGGGGAAGGGTGGGCAATGTTCATTTAATTCTTGAAAGTGGTCGCCGGCTGGCGCGCTGGCGCTTCGGCAATGGCGCGTCGGGTGCGGTTGACGATGGTCCAGGCAATCAGGCCGGCCAGCAAGGGCATCAGCCAGGCAGACCAGGCGGGCAATGACGCGCCGGTGGCGATGTAAAGCGCCAGCAGGCCGAAGACAAAAGCCCGGTCGCTCTTGCCCATCGGTCCGTCGTAGCGACGCGCGGCGCCGATGGTCGGGCCCAGCGCACCGGCAAATTCACCGAGGCCCGCCAGCACGATGAGCGTGCCGACCCAAAAGGGGCTGAACGGTGCGACGAGGGCAAACGGCAGGTAAAGCGCCGCATCCGACACCACGTCGGTCAGTTCGTTCAGAAAAGCGCCCAGGTGGCTTTGCTGGCCATGCTCGCGCGCCAGCATGCCGTCCACCGCATTCAGGCCCATGCGCAGCAGCATCCAGACGGCAATCAAGGCAAACGCGCCGACGGGCGGTGCGGCGAAGTACAGCCACAGGCCCAGCACCACCGAGACGGCGCAGGCGAAAGACGTCACCTGGTTGGCCGTGACGCCGGCAGCATGCAAGCGCACGACGGCTGGCCTGAGCAGGGCCTGGAAGCGCGATTTCAACTGATAAATTGACATGTCTTGTCAAGCCTCTCTTTTGGGGCAAATTCTACAGATGAGCTTTACATGAAAGGCTTGACCGCGCGTGTCATCGTCTTTGGACCACGCCAGGTAAACCGGTGACGATTGGACCAGGGCGGCTGATGGACTGGCTGCTAAGATTTGACCATGATAGGAAGACTCACTGGCCAGCTGGCCGAAAAAAATCCACCCGAAATCCTGGTGGACTGCCATGGCGTCGGCTACGAAGTGCTGGTGCCCATGAGCACGTTTTACAACCTGCCGGGGCTGGGCGAAAAAATCAGCCTGCACACGCATTTCATCGTCCGCGAAGACGCGCAACTGCTCTACGGCTTTGGCAGCACCGCCGAGCGCGCCGCGTTTCGCCTGCTGATCAAGATCACCGGCATTGGCCCGCGCATGGCGCTCAGCGTGCTCAGCGGCATGAGCGTGGCTGACCTGGCGCAGGCGGTGACCCTGCAAGAGACCGGCCGCATCATCAAGGTGCCCGGCATTGGCAAGAAAACCGCCGAGCGCCTGCTGCTGGAGTTGAAAGGCAAGCTCGGCGCCGACATTGGTGCGCATGTCAACGTGACCAATGAGGCGCAACTCGACATCCTGCAGGCGCTGGTCGCGCTGGGCTACAGCGACAAGGACGCCGCGTCGGCGCTGAAAGCCCTGCCGCAGGACGTCGGCGTGAGCGAGGGCATCAAGCTGGCGCTGAAGAGCCTGGGAAAATAAATCTGGACCGTCAACTTGATCCATTTTTTCATTGGATTGATTAAACTAACCCGACTTAGTCCACAGGAGCCCTTGATGCAAACTGTCAACATCCACGAAGCCAAAACCCATTTGTCGCGCCTGGTCGAGCGGGCCTCCAAGGGCGAATCCTTCATCATCGCCAAGGCGGGCAAGCCGATGGTGCGGGTCGTGCCGATCGAACCCGAAACGCCACACATACCGCAGCGTCTGGGGTTCATGAAAGGCAAGGGGAAAATCCCTGAAGACTTCGACACCATGTATGCCAAGGAAATCGAAGACCTGTTCAATGGCGACGGCACCCTGTGAGCCAGCGCCTTTTGCTCGACACCCATCTGCTGCTATGGGCGGCCTTGTTTCCGGAGCGCCTGCCTGAAGACGCAGAGCGGCTGATGCGTGATACGGCAAACACGCTGTATTTCAGCACTGTCAGCATTTGGGAAATCAGCATCAAACTGAGCCGGCCACGCAAGGATCTGGCGATTGATGTCCAGGAATGGCGAGCCGGCCTGCTGCACAACGGCTACCAGGAACTGGTGATCACTTCCTTGCACGCCATGGACGTTCGCAACCTTCCTGATCTGCACAAAGACCCTTTCGACCGCTTGCTGCTGGCCCAGGCGATGCGCGAAGACCTGACGCTGGTCACAGCCGATGCGCTGCTGGCCAGCTACCCCGGCCCTATTTTGAAGGTCTGAAACACCATGAGCATCCAAACCGACGACTTCGACATGGCCGACCTGCCGCCCGCCCGGCGCATGATGTCGGCCGCCCCGGCTTCGCCCAAAGAAGAGGCCATCGAGCGCGCCCTGCGGCCCAAGCTGTTCGACGACTACGTTGGGCAGGCCAAGGCACGCGAGCAGCTGGAAATCTTCATCGGCGCGGCCAACAAGCGCGGCGAGGCGCTCGACCATGTACTGCTGTTCGGCCCGCCCGGCCTGGGCAAGACCACGCTGAGCCACATCATTGCGCATGAACTCGGCGTCAACATGCGCTCGACCTCGGGGCCGGTGCTCGAAAAGCCCAAAGACCTGGCCGCGCTGCTGACCAACCTGGAAAAAAACGATGTCCTGTTCATCGACGAGATTCACCGCCTGAGCCCGGTGGTCGAGGAAATCCTCTACCCGGCGCTGGAGGACTACCAGATCGACATCATGATCGGCGAAGGCCCGGCGGCGCGTTCGATCAAGCTGGACCTGCAGCCGTTCACGCTGGT
>JBBSRS010000213.1:0-5069 GCA_038242795.1 Burkholderiales bacterium | reverse complement strand
GGACTGGCTTTGCCAGGCCGCAGGCGCAGCGGCCCCCTCGGGGGGCAGCGACCCGCGCAGCGGCGGAGCGTGGGGGCTTATTTATTTCAGTGCCCAGCGCCAAAGTGTTCGCCAGCCTTGAGCTGGTACACGTTGCCGCAGTAAGAGCACTTGGCCTCGCCGGTGCGCGCCACGTCCAGGTAGACCCGGGGGTGGTTGTTCCACAGCTTCATGTCGGCCTTGGGGCTGGGGCAGGTGATGCAGCCCTGGTCATTGAGGTCGCTGGCCAGCAGTTCGATGGCGGATGATGTGTTCATGGTGTCAGGCTTGCCTTGTTATCTTTTTGCCGGGCGCGCTCAGACCTTGGTCAGCCACGAAGCGTACTTGGGGTTGCGGCCGTTGACGATGTCAAAGAACGCCGCCTGGATTTTTTCGGTGATGGGGCCGCGCGAGCCGCTGCCGATTTCGATGCGGTCGAGTTCGCGGATCGGCGTCACTTCAGCCGCCGTGCCCGAGAAAAACGCTTCGTCCGAAATGTAGATTTCGTCGCGCGTGATCGGCTTCTCTTTAATGGTCAGCCCCAGGTCCTCGCAGATGCTGAAAATCGTGTTGCGCGTGATGCCGTTCAAGGCGCCGGCGCTCGAATCCGGCGTGTACACCACGCCCTTGCGCACGATGAAGAGGTTTTCGCCCGCGCCTTCGGACGCAAAGCCCTGCGGGTCGAGCAGCAACGCCTCGTCGTAGCCTTCGTCGGTGGCTTCCATGTTGGCCAGAATCGAGTTGGTGTAGTTGCTCACCGCCTTGGCGTGGATCATGGTGATGTTGACGTGGTGGCGCGTGAAGCTGCTGGTCTTGACGCGGATGCCGCGCTTCAACCCTTCTTCGCCCAGGTAGGCGCCCCACGTCCAGGCGGCGACCATCAGATGGATGGTGTTGCCCTTGGGGCTGACGCCGAGTTTTTCGGAGCCGATCCAGGTCAGCGGGCGGATGTAGCCGCTCTCCAGCTTGTTTTCGCGCACCACGGCGAGCTGCGCGTCCATCACTTCCTGCGGCGTGAACGGAATTTTCATGCGCAAGATTTTGGCGCTGTTGAACAGCCGCTCGGTGTGCTCCTCCAGCCGGAAAATCGCCGTGCCGCCGTCGGGCATCTTGTAGGCCCGCACGCCTTCAAACGCGCCGCAGCCGTAATGCAGGGTGTGGGTCAGCACATGGATCTTGGCGTCGCGCCACTCGACCATCTGGCCGTCCATCCAGATTTTGCCGTCGCGATTTTCCATGGAAGGGGCTGCTGGGGACATGCTGATGATCCTGTGGTGAGTGAAAGGTGGAAACCTGAATGAAGGCCTGGCCCGCTGGCAGCCTGCTGCTTCGCAAAAAACAGCCGGCGCAGGCGGTGCCAAAACCCGAAACAACGATTCTACGGCGCGGGCGGCAGCTCGTTTTCAGCGGGCCTGAACAACGCGTGGTGCGACAGCTTGCCGTCGACAAACGTGCAGGTGACGTGCGAGCCCGTGCCGTCGGTCCAGCGGAAAATTTCGGGCTGCACGTCTTTTTCGGTCTGCAGCTTGCCCAGCGCGCGGGTCATGGCAATCACATGCATCAGGTTCACGCCGGGCTTGAGCTTGGCGTTGAGCATCACGGCGCTGCCCACATAGCCGATCGGCCGGTTGGCCGCGCGCTTGAGCACGGCCATCATGCGGGTGAAATGCAGCAGCATCCACATCACCAGGCCGGTGACGACCGCCACCACGCCAAGCCAGCCATACTGCCGGTAAGCCAGCCCAACCGCCGCGATGCCGGCGACAGGAATAAAGATTTTCTGGAAGTTCATGGCCCTATTTTCGCAGCCCCGGCGGGCCGCCGGACTGCGGGGAATGCGTAGCGGCAACGGGTTGTGGTTTCCCATGCCATTTGATCTGCGCATGACAATCCCGGCACCTCGTTTTGGCAAGCGCAGCCCCGTGGCAATCCCCTTCTCGCAGCACCCGGCGGCTATTTCCCCGGAAGCGCAGCTGCGGACAGCGTGTCCGGTTTACGATGCGGCCGATGGATGAACTCAACCAGCTCGCAGCTTTAGGCCTTGTCCTGCCCAGCCCGGCCTACCTGGCAGGGGCCATCCTGTTCGGCATCATCGGCTACGTGGCGTTCAGGCGGGGCCGCAGAACCTCGACCGCGTCGCTGACCTGGACCGGCGTGGCGTTGATGCTCTACCCGTATGCCGTGTCGCAAACCTGGCTGCTCTGGGCCGTCGGTGCGGGTTTGTGCGCATGGGTTTACGCCCGATGGGACTGAGCCGAGGCGGGCTGGCTCGGCCCCTTCACGACAGCCGTTCGGGGCGGACCGGTCTGACGCTGTTGTTTCAAGCTTTTTAAGGCTTTTGCGCACAGCCTGCCTGCGCAAGCAGCTTCCATTTTCATAGCAATTGAGAATTGCCTGCGCCCCAGCGCAGGGCTGATCGCACACCCTTGTGCCCAGTTCACTGCAGGGTGCGCACCAAATCCAGCGCCTCCTCGATGCGCTCGACCGGGTGGATGGTCAGGCCCTCGATCGGTTTTTTCGGCGCGTTCGCCTTGGGCACGACGGCCACGCTGAAGCCCAGCTTGGCCGCTTCGCGCAACCGCTCCTGGCCGCGCGGCGCGGGGCGCACTTCCCCCGCCAGGCCGACCTCGCCAAATGCCAGGAAGCCCTTGGGCATCGCCTTGCCGCGCAGGCTGGAGGCAATCGCCAGCATCACCGCCAGATCGGCTGCCGGCTCGCTGATGCGCACGCCGCCCACGGCGTTGACGAACACGTCCTGGTCCATGCAGGCGACGCCGGCATGGCGGTGCAGCACCGCCAGCAGCATGGCCAGCCGGTCGCGGTCCAGGCCGACGCTCAGGCGGCGCGGGTTCGGGCCGCCGTCATCGACCAGCGCCTGGATCTCGACCAGCAGCGGCCGCGTGCCCTCCAGCGTCACCATCACGCAACTGCCGGGCACCGGCTCGCTGTGCTGGCTCAGGAACATGGCGCTCGGGTTGGTCACGCCTTTCAGGCCCTTTTCGGTCATGGCGAAGACGCCGATCTCGTTGACCGCGCCGAAGCGGTTCTTGATGGCGCGCACCAGACGGAAGCTCGAATGCGTGTCACCCTCGAAATACAGCACGGTGTCGACCATGTGCTCCAGCACGCGCGGGCCGGCCAATGCGCCGTCCTTCGTCACATGGCCGACCAGGATGATGCACACGCCGCTGGACTTGGCCGCGCGCGTCAGGTGCGCCGCGCATTCGCGCACCTGGGCCACCGAACCCGGCGCCGACGTCAGCAGGTCGGAATACACCGTCTGGATCGAGTCGATCACCGCGACCGCCGGCTGATTGGCCTCCAGCGTCGCCAATATCTTGTCGAGCTGGATTTCGGCCATCACTTTCACCTGCGAGCCGTCCAGCCCCAACCGGCGCGAGCGGAGCGCCACCTGCGCGCCGCTTTCCTCGCCGGTCACGTACAGCGTGCTCAGTCCGGCGCGTTGCAGCGAATCGAGCGCCTGCAGCAGCAATGTCGACTTGCCGATGCCCGGGTCGCCGCCGATCAGCACCACGCCGCCTTCGACGATGCCGCCGCCCAGCACCCGGTCCAGCTCCTCGTGGCCGGTCGGCGTGCGGCTCATGTCCGTGGCCTCGATGTCGGCCAGTACGGTCAGTTCGGACGCCTTGGCCAACCCCTGACGCTGGGTGCTGTAGCGGTTCTTGACGGCGCCGGGGTTCTCGGCCACCGACTCGATCAGCGTGTTCCAGGCATTGCAGTGCGGGCATTTGCCCAGCCACTTGGGGCTGATGCCGCCGCATTCGGTGCAGGTGTAAATCGTTTTTTCTTTGGCCAGGCGCCTAGTGTATTGAGCGCCCTGCGCTGCGGGGCGGGGCGGCCTGAAACCCGCACGCGGCACGGGAGCGTTGTAGCATTCGCTTTTGCCCTCCCACCACCTCAGGAAATATAGCCATGGCCACCCCCATCAATCCCTTCAAGCAAGCCCGGGCTGACAACCGTCCCCAAATCGGCCTGTGGCTGGGGCTGGCCAACGCCTACAGCGCGGAACTCTGCGCCGGGGCGGGCTTTGACTGGCTGCTGATCGACGGCGAGCATGCGCCCAATGACCTGCGCAGCATCCTGGGCCAGCTGCAGGCGATTGCGCCGTATGCGTCGCACCCGATTGCGCGCGTCCCGGTCGGCCACGGCCACAGCGGCACCACGCTGATCAAGCAATACCTCGACCTGGGCGTGCAGACGCTGCTGGTGCCGATGGTCGACACGCCCGGGCAGGCCGCCGACCTGGTGCGCGCCATGCGCTACCCGCCGCAGGGCATTCGCGGCATGGGCGGCGCACGGGCCTCGCGCTGGGGCCGCAATCCGGCGTATGTGCATGACGCCAATGCGCAGGTCTGCCTGCTGGTGCAGGCTGAAACCGAGCTGTCGTTGCGCAACCTCGACGCAATTGCCGCGACGGAAGGTGTGGATGGCGTGTTCATCGGCCCGGCCGACCTGTCGGCGTCGATGGGCCATGTCGGCAACCCCGGCCACCCTGAGGTGCAGGCGGCGATTGCCGATGCGATTGCGCGCATCGTCAAGGCCGGCAAGGCGGCGGGCATTTTGACGCCCGACGAGGCGCCGGCCCGCCATTACCTGGAACTCGGCGCCACCTTTGTCGCCGTGGGGCTGGACACCAACCTGCTGGCCACCACCACCAGCGCACTGGCGGCACGCTTCAAGACCAGCGTGTCGGCCGCGCCGGCCAGCCAGACCTACTGAGCGGCTGTTTCTTTTTTTGCCCTGTCCCCACGTTTCGTTTTTCCCTTTTGGAGTTCTGCATGCCGCACCTGACGATCGTCTACACCGCCAACCTGGAAGCTTCGGCCGACAGGGGCACGTTGTGCACCGCCCTGGCGGCCACACTGGTGGCGCTGCGCCATGACAACGGCGCGCCGCTGTTTCCGGTGGCCGGCACGCGCGTGATGGCCTGGCCGGCGCCGCATTTCGCGGTGGCCGACGGCCAGCCCGACCGGGCCTTCATCTACCTGAACCTGCTGATCCCGCCGGGCCGCACCCCGGCAATGGTCGCG
>JBBSRS010000212.1:0-5071 GCA_038242795.1 Burkholderiales bacterium | reverse complement strand
CAGGGCGGCAAACCCCCGGTGCCGCAAATCTCCGGCGAACTCGGCGATCTCGCCGTGGCGGTCGATGCGATGCGGCGCAAGCTGGAGGGCCATGAGTACATCGAGGCCTATGTGCGCGCACTGACGCACGAGCTGAAAAGCCCGCTGGCGGCGATCCGTGGGGCTGGCGAGCTGCTGCAGGACGAACTGCCGGAAGACGCACGCCGCGAGTTTTCCGGGCAAGTGCTGGCCCAGTCCGGCCGCCTGCAGGCGCTGGTGGACCGCATGCTCGAGCTGACGAAGCTGGAGCAGCGCCATGCACAGGTCGAGCGCGAACACCTGCTTTGGCGCGACGTTCTCAAGCCATTTACCCTCGTTGCGCAAGCGGGGCGGTCGCAGATCGCTATAAAAATCATAGTGACGCCCGAACGCGCCGGTGTGCATGCCGAGCCCGGCCTGCTGGCCCTGGCGCTCGGCAACCTGGTTGAGAACGCGCGCTCCTTTGCGCCGGCGGGCTCCACCATCACGCTGCAGGCCGGCCCCGATTGCATCGCCGTGCAGGACAGCGGGCCGGGTGTGGCCGACTACGCGCTCCCCAAGCTCGGCGAGCGCTTTTTCTCGACGGTGCGGCCCGACGGCCTCACCAAGGGCTCCGGCCTCGGGCTGGCCATCGTGCGGCAGATCATGCTGCTGCATGGCGGGCGCATGGTGGTCAGCAACACCGCGCCGGGCCTGCGTGTCGAGCTGCACTTCTGAAGCGGCGTTGCCAGCGAGCGCGCGCATCAGGCGCCTTCCTTGGCGGCCGCATCGGCCTGACGCAGGCGCGCATACCAGTCGATGCGCCGCGTCAGCATCATGACGGCGGCCAGCACGACAAACAAGGCCACCGCGCCGACCAGCAAGGCCGTCTGCTCCATGCGCAGCAGCACGAACAGCATCCCGTACAGCGCGGCAATGCCGGCCCCAAACGGCAGGCCGCGCGACCAGCGCCCCAGCATGTGGCTGGCGTAATACGTCAGCAGCAACACACACGCCGCCGACGCAATGGCATAGGCCTGCTCAAACGGCATGTGCTCGGACAGGCTCACCAGCAACAGGAAAAACAGGCTCATCGCCGCCCCCACCAGCAGGTACTGGATCGGGTGCACCCGCAGGGATTTCATGAACTCGAACAGGCCCACGGCCAGGAACGTCAGGCCGATGAACAGCATGCCGTATTTGGTTGCCCGGTCGCTCAGCGCATAGGTGTTGGACGGGTCCACAAACGCCACGCCAAACGCTTCCGTGCAGCCGGTGGACACCGCGTTCTCGTCATCCACCGCGCAGGCGGCAGACGACCTGTCTTTGTCTTCCTTGTCGTTGCTGCGCGTGACGTCCTGCTGCGCGGTGCTGGCCAGCGCGCTCACGCGCCAGCTGGCGTCGAACCCCTCGTCGGTCACCTTGCGCTCCACCGGCAGGAACTGCCCGCCAAAACTCGGGTGCGGCCAGTTGGACGTGAGCTGCACCTGCGTGTCGCCGCCCACGGGCACGACCGACAGGCTTTCGGTGCCCACCAGTTCCAGTTCAAACTCAGCCTGCACCGGCTGCGTGCTGGGCAGCGACGGCAGCACCGCATGGACACCGCGCGGGTGGCTGGCGTACAGCGTGCCCGGCTTGAGCGCCAGCGTCTGCTCGCCCAGTTTCACGCTCGCATGGCGGATGCCGCGTGCGTCCGTCACCGCCAGCATCAGCAGCGGCTGGCCGCAGCCCATGCGCGAGGCGCTGCGCGTGGCCACCGGCTTGAGCGCCTCCAGGTCGGCCCACTGCGCGTTGACCTTCGCCTTCAGGGTGAACACCTGCGTGGCATGCAGGCCGCGGGCGCGCGCTTCGAGCTGGCTGTTGCCCTTCACCGTGAGCACGGCGGGCGCGGCGGCCAGCACAAACGCCCGGCGTTCGGTGCGCAGCAGCTTGTCAGCGCCGCGCACCTCC
Organism: Burkholderiales bacterium; assembly: GCA_038242795.1. Classification (GTDB taxonomy): domain Bacteria; phylum Pseudomonadota; class Gammaproteobacteria; order Burkholderiales; family Burkholderiaceae_C; genus Polaromonas. The sequence goes on along the minus strand of JBBSRS010000212.1, from coordinate 3,124 downwards.
CATTCCTCGGTGCACGCCCGGTGGATGAGCGGGCCGGTCAGCGTTTGCGCACCCGCCAGGCTTTGCGCCATGTTTTGCACCGCCGCATGGCGGTAATGCGCCCGGTCCTGCACCACATCGCTGATTTTCAGCAGCGCGGCGACCAGTAAAAGCAGCACGATGCCGATGGACGCTATTTTGTATTTCATGAGGCTCTTTCGTGTAGACAACGAAAGTCAGTGTGCAAACACTGTGTGAACTGCGGATGCGGTTTGACCGCCTTGTGTGAGGCGGGCGTGAAGTCGGCACAAAAAATCAAGCCCCTTCCAGGCGGCAGCGTCAGCCGTTTGCGGCCGCCTGGCTTGCGGGTCAACCTGCCCGGGCGATTACAGTCAGCGTTGTCAGCGTGATTTCGTTGATGACCGTGAGGGGCTGGTCACGGCGTGGTGCTTTGCGCTGGCTGCGCCGATTTCACGCGTGCTCGGCCAGACCGGCATCACGGCCATGACGCGCCCGATGGGGCTGATTCTGGCGGCGCTGGCGGTGGACGTGATGGCCGACGGCCTGGGCAAATTGTTTTTCCTCCTGAAGCCTTGAAGCCTGCCGGTTTTTGAGATCAAAGCTTGAACAAGGGCATCGCCCGACGCGGTGGACGCTTGCAGTCCCCCTTCACCCCTCAACCCTGTTGTAGAAAGACCCACCCGCCATGTCCCTTGCCTCTGCGCAGCCCGCCATCCAGGCCCTGATCAACGCCCGGTGCGACCACCACACCACCGATGCCACACCGTTTGCCCCGGTCATCCGAAGTGCGGCGCAGGCCTATGCCGTGCAGCAGGGCGTGGCCGAGCGCCTGGCGTGGTTCACGCCGGGCACGCCGGCGCACTGGAAAACCGGCGGCCCGTCGCGCCAGGACGAGCAGACGCATGCGCGGCTGCCCGAACACGGCATCTGGCACAGCCCGGCCACCACCGACCGGCCTTTTGCCCTGCGCGGCATCGAGGCCGAAATTGCCCTGCGCCTGGCCGTGCCGGTCGATGCGGCGCTGGCCGCCCGGCTGGACCGCGACAGCGCCTGCCGGCTGGTGGACGCCATGGCCGTGTCCATCGAGCTGGTCGATTCGCGCTGGACGCAGGGCCTGCAGGCGCCGGACCTGCTCAAGCTGGCCGACCTGCAGTCGCACGGGGCGCTGGTGCTGGGCGACTGGGTGCCGTTTGACGCCGCGCACGACTGGTCGACCCAGCCGTGCCGCGTCGAAATTTCAGGCGCTCCGGCGCAATCCTTCGTGGGCACGCACTCCATGGGCGACCCGGCCTGGGTGCTGGCGGCGTGGTTGCGCCATGCCACGCAGGGCGGTCAGGTGCTGCCTGCCGGCAGCGTGGTGACCACCGGCACCTGGTGCGGCGTGTTGCTGGCCCGGCCCGGCGATGCGGTGGTGGCGACATTTGACGGCATCGGGGAAGCGCGCATTGCTTTTGCAGCCTGAGCCGTTCAGGCGCTTGCACAGTCAGCGCAACGACGCGCCCGTTCACCCGCCTGAACCCGAAGCCTGCCCACCGGGTGGCTTGCCTGTGGCTTTCCCGTGTGGCGACTTTCCCCAAAGGCGGGAGGGCGCCCTTGGGTCGCGGGGCCCAATGCCGCCTGATGACCTGCGCAATCGCCAAATCAGCATCAAATAAGGCTTTTTCGCATACCCCGCATGCACTGACAGCTATTATTTATATAGCGAAGTCCACGCCAGCCAGTCCTGTCAGGGGCTGTTCGCGCTGGCGGCGCGGGCCAGGTTCAGCGCCAGCAGCCGCTTGAGGATTTCTTCGTCCGGCAGGTCGGCGCTGTGGTCGGCCCAGCCGTAAGCGGCGGCGACGGCGGCGTCGAGGGTTTTGTGCGCGGCGTCCAGCCAGGCCGGGCGCTGGTTGTAGAGCTTGGTCAGCGTGCGCTCGGCCAATTCTTGTTCATGGCCGTTTTTGGCCACGATGCGGTCGGGGTACGGGCTGGCGTCCATTCCCAGCGGAACCACCTCGGGCAGGCGCTGCGTCCACTCGGGCGGATTGAGCCAGTGGTCGCGCAGGTCGTTCAGGCGCTTGGCGGCGATGGCGATGCGCACGGCGTGGTCGCGAATCGCTATGCTTTGAATAGCTGCTTGCGCCCGTGCCTTGGGCGCTGGCGCCTTGTTTGGCACTGAAATTTCGGCGGGGATGCGCGCGCCGCCCTCCACCGCCTCGGTGTGCTGGTGCGCGGTGTTGGCGGGGGTGAGGCCTTCGGGGAAGGGGAAGGTTTCAAAGCAGGTGGTCGGGGTGTAACGCGGCCGGTCTTCCAGCGAAGTGCCCATGCGCAACGACCAGAGTTCATGGAAGCGGCTGTGCAGGATGCCGAAGGTTGTGTCGTCGGCGCGGGCGACGGTAATTAACGCCTGATCCGGTGACGTGGTAATTGGCAGCCAGACGAAGAAACGATGCTTGGAGTGCGCGACGGTCGCGATGAAGCGGGGAAGTTGCTTGAGAGCGCTACGCAAACCCGGACGCGGCTCAGCAAATCGCCACCAATACTTCCGGTAGGCGTCCCGATTGTTCTTCATACGTTCGGGTCTGACGACCGCCTGAACATAAGAAAACGGTTGCTCGTACAACGCAGCATCGCCTTCAGTCATCTCGTTCCCAAAATCAATAATCCATTGGTGCTGTGGCCCGCGACTGAGTTCAAAGCCGTTGGCCCATGGCTTGAGCACGTCACTATTCGGGCGACCATGCGGGTTGGGCAAACGCAGCCAATCGCGTGCGCGTTTTGCATCAATCTCAAACTTGGCCTTCTTGGAAGCACCTTGAAAACTGGCACCGCTATTCGCAGCCAAGGTCTGCGCCAAGCCGAGATTCAGAGAATCGCCTGCAATGCTGGGGGCGGTGAGGTCAGGATAAATTTGCGGCACCTCAGCGCCATTGAGTCTTGCGCCAATGCCATGACCAAAACTGACCAGAGACACGCGCACAGCCGCGCCCTCGTTGACCCAGGTTTCGTCGCTCCACGCATCGAAAATGGCGCTGCGCTCAACAACAGCATTCAAGACCTTGCGGCTCGCGCCACCGCGAATCGAATTGGTCGCCACAAAGCCTGCAGCGGTAAGGCCATTTTTCTCAATCGCCTTTAGCGCCTT
>JBBSRS010000211.1:0-5077 GCA_038242795.1 Burkholderiales bacterium | reverse complement strand
TTCGCGGTAGCGCGGCCCAAAACACACCGTGTGGTGCTGCAGCTGCGGCTGCGGCGTCTTCAAGCCGAAATGCACCACGAACAGCGACATGCTGAAGCGCTTGGACTTGAGCCGCTTGGCTTCGGCGACGCCGCGCGGCGAATGGCCGAGCAGTTGCGCGTAGGTGTGCACCACATCGGCATTCGAGGCGACCTGGCCGAAGGGCAGCGTCTCGCCATTGACCACCACCGCACTGGCCCGCCCGCCGCTCAGTTCAATGCGGCTGACCGGTGCGTTCAGCCGCAGCGTGCCGCCCAGGTCCTGAAAGTAGCGCAGCAGGCCGTTCACCAGCGCGCCGGTGCCGCCACGCGCAAACCACACGCCCCACTGGCGTTCCAGCGCATGGATCAGGGCATAGATGGACGACGTGGCGAACGGGTTGCCGCCGACCAGCAGCGAATGAAATGAAAACACCTGCCGCAGTTTGTCATCGGCGATGAATTTCGCCACCATCGAATAGACGCTGCGCCAGGCCTGCAGCTTGGCCAGCGCCGGGCCGGCCTGCACCATCGAGCGAAAGTTCAGGAAAGGCACGGTGCCCAGCTTGATATAGCCTTCTTCGAACACCTGCCGGGAATAGGCCAAAAAGCGCTGGTAGCCCGCCACATCGGCAGGGTTGCGCGCATGGATCTGCTTGTCCATCGCGTCCTGGTCGTTGGCATAGTCGAAATGCGAGCCGTCTTCCCAGCACAGGCGGTAAAACGGCGCGACCGGCAGCAGGTCAACATACTCGGCCATGCGCCTGCCGCCCAGCGCGAAAAGTTCTTCCAGCGCACTGGGGTCGGTGATGACGGTCGGGCCGGCGTCGAAGGTGAAGCCCTGGTCTTCGTACACATAGGCGCGCCCGCCGGGCTTGTCGCGCGCCTCGAACAAGGTGGTCTGCACGCCGGCGGCCTGCAGCCGGATGGCCAGCGCGATGCCGCCAAAGCCGGCGCCAATCACCGCAGCGGTTTTTGCTTCAAGGGTCATGAGGTTCTTTCAAAAGGAGGGGATGTGCTGCTGCCGTCACCCGTGGACCAGGCGGCGCGCCAGGCGGCGCCGACAGGCACCGGCGGCTTGCCGGCCAGAATGCGCGCCTTGTCCAGCACGCCCAGCCGTGCAGCGTAAAAACGTTCGATCAGCGGCGCAGGCAGGCCATAAAACCGCTGCATGACGCGCCAGCGCTGGTCCGGCGCGGCGGCGCGAAACAGCATGCGGTTGAGCAGACGGAAAAATCCCTGCGCCTTCCATTGCGCTGCAGCATGCTGGCGGATGGCATGGAACAGTGGCGCGCTGGAAATATCGGGCAGCGCGGCAATCATTTCGGCGAGTTGCACCGCGCTGGGCAGTGAATAGCCGGTGGTGGAATGAAACAGCCCGGCGGCCAGGCCGGCCCGCGCAATGCCCTGGGTTTCTTCCCAGAAGGCGTTGACATCGCCTGCCAGCGTGATGGGCAGCACGCCGTGTTCTTCGCGCAGCATCTTCGCCACCACCCAGCCTCGCGATACCACATACGCCGCAATGCGCTCGCGCAGACGAACGACATCCATCTTTTCGTTGTCGGAGTAATAGGTGTCTTCCACCAGCAAGGTGTCGTCGTTCAGCGGCAGCAGATAGACAAAACGGTAGCCGTCGTGCTGGTCAACCGTGGCGTCCATGAGCACCGGCTGCGTCAACCCGTGCGGGCGGGTCAGCTGCAGTTCATGTCCGACAAACTTTTGCAAGCCCAGGGTCAGGTGGCGGCTGGGGCGCAGGCCGCGCCCGTCAATCACGGCCCCGGCCCGCAGCATGCGGCCGTCCGTCAGCGTCACCGTGCGCGCGCTCAGGCTGGCCACCGGCGTGTTCAGGCGGACCTGCGAGGCCAGTGCCGCCCGCAGCACCGCGTCGAAACGGCTGGACGTGATTGACGCATATCCACTGGCCAGGCTGCGGCTGCGGCCCGGAAACGCCACGCTGTAGCCCTCCCAGCGGTGGGCCACCAGCGGCGCCAGCCAGGCATGCTGCGCGGGCGTGAGGTCACCGTCGTGAAACGACCAGGTGTGGTTGCCGCCCAGCGTGCAGCCGCTTTCCAGCACCAGCACCCGCGCCTGCGGACGCACCTGCTGCATACGCCAGGCGATCAGGCCGTTGGCCAGCCCGCCGCCCACCAGGATGAGGTCGGCATCGTGCACGGCGCCGGGGGCGTCGGCGTTGTCAGGCAGCTTGCAGTCGAGCCGCTTGAGCAGCCGCAGCGGCAGGGGCATCATCGGGCGTTCTCCGGGTGGTGGGGGATGGGTGCTGGCGCAGGGCAGCTTCGACAATGCCAACCGCCCGCGCGACACCGCCCGACTGTTCGACATCGGCGCCCAGGGTGCGGGCGCGCTGGGCAAAGCCGGGCTCGTCCAGCAGGCGCCGCAAGGATTTTTCAATCGCCGCCGTGCTGGCCAGTGCCGGCCACAGCCGCAGGCCGGCACCGGCATGCACCAGGCGCGCGGCCACGCCGGGCTGGTCGAAGGCAATCGGCAACGCCAGCACCGGCGTGCCGGCGACCAGCGCATCAAGCACGGTATTCATGCCGGCATGGCTGACCACGGCGTCGGCGCATGCCAGTGCAGCGCGCTGCGGTGCAAAGCCGGTCACCCAGGTGGCGCCGGCGCGTTGCAGGGCATCGGCCTGCGCTGCGCCGAGGCGGTCGCAATGGGCCAGCAGCAACTGCGCATCCAGCGCCCGGCACGCCTTGGCAATGCGCCGGAACAGCCCGAACCGCCCGCCCTGCAGCGTGCCGAGTGAGGCAAAGACGAAAGGCCGACGGCTGTCCACCGGCAGGTCCAGCGCCGGCTCCTGTTCCAGGGGCTGGCGCAAGGGGCCGACATGGTGAAAGTGTTCCGCCGATGAAACGCGCGGAAAATCAAACGTCAGGGTGGTCTGGCTGATCTGCGCCAGCGGCGACAGGCACTCTGCCAGCGTGCTGCAGGCAGGCAGCCCGAAGGCGCGGGCATGCTGCGCGATGACGCGGGCATGCGGCTGCATCAGCCAGTCGTAGACGCGCGCGCTGCCGGCATTGAGCTGCTCGCCGCGCAGGTCTTGCGCATACCCCCAGGGCATGACCGGCAAAGGCACACGCGGGTCGCGGTTCACCGGCAGCGCGCAGGCCACCGACACAAAAGGCAGGCCCAGGCCCCGGGCCAGCAATCCACCGGCCGCTTCCATCTGGTCGGCAATCACCGCCTCGGTGCCGAGGGCGCGCAGCAAAGCCGGCCCTTCACGGCAGAGCATGTCGGTGGCGGATGCAACATCGGCAATCACGCGGCGCAGGCCCAGCGGGCCCCCCGGGTTGGCGGCGCGCGCCCAAACCTGCGCCAGCGAGCCAGGCGGATGGGTGGCACCGCCCACCGCGTGGAAGGCTATGCGCGGGTCTGACACCAGGGACTGGGCGTCCGGCTGATGAATCCAACTGACCCGGTGGCCCTGGTCCAGCAAACCGCCTGCCAGCGCTTCAAGCGCCCGCGCGTGGCTGGCGAATGGTGGGGCAATCACGGTGAAATGGGTCGTCGGCAGAGGGTGCATGGTTTACAAACAAGGTTACGCGACTGTGTTGGCCAATTTGTAGGACGTCACCGCGTTTTTATACAGACGCTATTCATTTTGGCTGTAGCGCCCTATAAATGGGTCAAAGCCGTCTTGCGGCAAAGACCACCTAAAACATGAATTCTCCTGCTGCCTTTACCGACGTTGAATCCGAGCCCATGAACCATTCGGCCCTGTTGGCAGGCCTGCGCGAACAGGTCGACGCCCGCCTGGCCGAACTGCTTCCACCGCCCGTGCATGCCAGCGACGTGATGGGCGCGGCGCTGCATGAAGGCGTGCTGGCACCGGGCAAACGCATCAGGCCACTGCTCATGCTGCTGGTGGGGCGAAGCCTGGGACACCGCTCGGTGGCATTGCTCGACCTGGCATGTGCCGTTGAAATGGTGCATGCGGCCTCGCTGTTCCTGGACGACATGCCGTGCATGGACAATGCCCGCTTTCGCCGGGGCCGGCCGGCGGTGCACGCCCGTTATGGCGAGGATGTCGCCATGCTGGGTGCCGTGGCGCTGGTGGCGCAGGCGTGCGCCATTGCCGCGAGCGTCGAAGGCCTGCACGGCGAGTTGCGCGCCCAACTGGTCCGGGTGCTGTGCCATGCCATGGGCATGCAGGGACTTGTTCGCGGCCAGTACCGGGACCTGCGCGAAGGCGCGGCAGACCGGCATTGCGAAGACATTTCCAGCACCAACCATCAAAAGACCGGATCGCTTTTTTGCGCCGGCTTCGAAATGGCTGCGCTGGCCGCTGGCGCCGACGACGCAACGCGCTGCGCGCTGTGCACGGCCGCGCTGGAACTCGGACAGGCCTTCCAATTGCGCGACGACATCGAAGACAGGCTCAAAACACCCGCCACCCTGGGCAAGGACTGCAACAAGGACGCCGGGAAATCCACCCTGGTCGCCGTGCTCGGGCTCGAAGCGGCTGAACAGCGCCTGGCGGGCCACCTGGACGAGGCACAAAGCCAGTTGCGCCGGGCACTGCCCGATGACGAGGCGATGATTTCGTGGGTGCGCAACGCCTTTGCGATGTCGCCACAGCCGCGTGGACAGGTCATCGATGCCAGCCGTGAGTTCCATGGCGGTCTGCTGCCCAGAAGTTTGCGGGCGGAAACCCTGACGGCGCCCCTTTACAGCGCGGCACTCGGTCCGCGTCTGTAGGTTGGTGGCGCACAAAAAGGCGGCCTGGGGCTTTCTTCAGCGCCACTGCGCCAAAGTGCACTTGATTGCCGTGAGGTGACTTCACATTCGTGAAAAAAGACTGGCACAGCACCCGTGCGTTAACCCGATTGAAAGCGTTTTACGGCGCCGTGGCCTGACCGACGCGCTGGCAAAAGGTGTTCACAGGCGCACTGGTACTTGAGAGGTATCAACGAAGGCCTGTCAATTGCACGCCGCTTCAAGGCAACGCCCAGCCTGGATTTCATCAAAAAAGGTCTTTTGCGCAACACCACCCGGCAATCATTGCTAGTTATTTGATAGCGCTTCATCCAGCACTT
>JBBSRS010000210.1:0-5111 GCA_038242795.1 Burkholderiales bacterium | reverse complement strand
GACACTCGACATCACGCCTGCCGAACTGGCGAGCTTTACCGTCTTCAAACGCAGCTTTGACGCCCGCAAGGCGGTGATCATGCAGGTTTACATCGTCGATGTGGAACTGGCCGATGCGGCGCTGGAAGCTCAATTGCTGGCCACACACGCCGGCAATCCGCACCTCTTCCCGACGCCCGACATGGCCTACCACCCGGTCGGCCACGCTCCGGCCCGCCTGCCGTTGCGCCCGGTCGTCATCGGTTTTGGCCCGTGCGGCATATTTGCCGCGCTGGCGCTGGCGCAAATGGGTTTCAGGCCCATCGTGCTGGAGCGCGGCAAAAGCGTGCGTGAACGCACCAAGGACACCTGGGGCCTGTGGCGCAAGAATGTGCTCAACCCGGAATCCAATGTCCAGTTTGGCGAGGGCGGCGCCGGCACGTTCTCCGACGGCAAGCTCTACAGCCAGATCAAGGACTCGCGCCACCTGGGCCGCAAGGTGATGAACGAATTCGTCAAGGCCGGCGCGCCCGCCGACATTTTGTTTGAAGCGCATCCGCATATTGGCACCTTCAAGCTGGTCAAGGTGGTGGAGAACCTGCGCGAGCAGATCATTGCGCTGGGCGGCGAGATCCGTTTTCAGCAGCGCGTGACCGATGTGCTGATCGAAGGCGAGCCGGACAAGCGCCACATTCGCGGCCTCACTGTGCTCGACCAGATCACCGGCCAGACGCATGAATTGCACGCCGACCAGGTGGTGCTGGCGCTGGGCCACAGTTCGCGTGACACCTTTGCCATGCTGCATGAACGCGGCGTGTATGTAGAAGCCAAGCCTTTTTCCATCGGTTTTCGGGTCGAGCACCCGCAGGGCCTGATCGACCGCGCCCGCTGGGGCCGCCATGCCGGTGACCCGGCGCTGGGCGCGGCGGAATACAAGCTGGTCCACCACGCCAGCAATGGCCGCTCGGTGTACAGCTTTTGCATGTGCCCCGGCGGCACGGTGGTCGCTGCCACATCCGAGGCCGGCCGCGTCGTGACCAACGGCATGAGCCAGTATTCGCGCAATGAGCGCAACGCCAACGCCGGCATCGTCGTCGGCATCGACCCGCGCGACTATCCCGACAATCCGCTGGCCGGCATCGAGCTGCAGCGCCAGCTCGAATCCCATGCCTTCGTGCTGGGCGGCAGCAACTACGAGGCGCCTGGCCAGCTGGTCGGCGACTTTGTGGTCGGGCGGCCGTCCACCGGCCTGGGCAGCGTCATGCCGTCGTACACGCCGGGCGTGGCGATGGGCGACCTGTCGTCCGCCCTTCCCCGCTATGCGATCGACGCGATGCGCGAGGCCTTTCCCGCCTTTGGCCGCAAGATCAAGGGCTTCGACCTGCATGACGCGGTGCTGACCGGCGTGGAAACGCGCACCTCGTCACCGATCAAGATGAGCCGGGGCGATGACCTGCAAAGCCTGAATGTGCGCGGCCTGTATCCGGCCGGCGAAGGCGCGAGTTACGCCGGCGGCATTTTGTCGGCCGGCGTCGATGGCATCAAAGTGGCCGAAGCCGTGGCGCGCAGCGTTCTGGCCGATGCTGAAAGTCTGCGCCTGGGCGTTGCCTGAAGTGGCTGGTCAGATAGCTCTTTGCCTGACGACAGGCAGCTTGCGATGCCCGCGATTCAAATCGGTCCGGATGCGGGCTCTTCCGGCGGCGCGCGACGGCGCGCTGTACGCATGCGGCACGACCAGCACGTCGCTGTCTGCCGACGTGACCAGTCGTTGGGCGACACTGCCCAGCAGCGCATCGGCCAGCATCGAGCGCCTTTCCTTGCCGACAACGATCAGGTCCGCATCTGATATTTTTTGCCGTACCAGGGTCTGCCGCGCCGGGTCGAAATCGCCATGCACCCAATCCACCCGGCTCAGCCGCGTGTCGAACGAATCCGTCAGCGCAAACCGGCGGCCCTGAAGAAGGCGGTGCGTGTCCTGCCTGAAAGCAGATTCGCGTTCAGCGGCTTCCTGGGCCAAAGAAGGGTGGGCATGCCGGCGGGTGCTGCGGGTGTGGAACAGTTCGAGTTCCGAATTGACATCGAAGTCGCTGCCATAGCGCACCAACGCCAGCGAGTCCACCGTGAAATCGGTGGCGACCAGCATATTGTTGTAGTGCGTCGAAGGCGCGTGCTTGACCACCAGCACCGGGCATGGGCTGCGTCGCAGCAGCTGGGCCACCTCGGTGCCCCGCCACAGGCTGGAGAACGTGCGCTGGCGCCGCTCGTCCACCACGAGCAGGTCGGCGCTGCCGGCCTCCCTGACAATATCGCCCAACGAATTGCACGGCCGGGTGACTGCGTTGACCGTGATGTCATGGCGCCGGGCCAGTTGCCGCGCCCGCTGCGCAAGCCGCCCGCCCGGATTCAAGAAGCCGTGCGTCGCAGATTCGGTGAAGTACACAATCCGCAACTTGGCCTGGTGCGCTGCCGCGACCCGCGCAGCGCGCTCGAGGCCATGCTCGGCCTGGGTGGAAAAATCAGTGATGGCGAGGATCGAATGAAGGTGCATGGTGAATTCCTGGACAAGCTGAAGCCGGCCCGCAGCAGGGGCGCGGGGGCTGACAATGAAGTGACGAACGTGAGCGCGAACGGGAACGGGAACGCGTCAGCTAGGTGACGTAATCGCCGCTGGCTTCGGGCTGGAACAGCATCGACACGACCTCTGCCGAGCAGGCATCGCCGTGCGGTGTATGCCAGCGGGCAACCGAGCCCACGCGCAAGCCCAGCAAGCTGGCGCCAACCGGCGAAAGCACAGAGACAAAGCCGGTGCCGGGCTCGGCATCGCGGGGATAGCACAGCGTCAGCCTGTGCCTGTAGTGCGAGCCCAGGTCCACGATTTCCACCTGGGAGTACATCGTCACGACATCAGGCGCGACCTCGGTGGAGGCCACCAGGTCGGTGAACTGGTCCATCGCGATGAGCCCGACAGGCCAGTGCTTGTCACGCAACTTGTTCAACCGCGCAAAGTCCAGTTCGGTCAGCGTGCGCTCACCGTTAATTTCAGCATGCATGAATGACTCCAACGAATGCGGCCATGCTTGCAGAACAAGACGACCGCCACCGCGCGTGGCTTGGGGCCCGGCGATAGATGGATTGCGCTAAAGGATGAAGGGGTATCGCCGGGCTTAGGAATGTGCGGCCGGCTGAGCCATCTGCGTTGCACGCGCCAGCTTGCGCGTTCGCTTGACCATTCCCGCCGAAAAAGGCGGGACAGCAAAGGAGCGAAAGGGGGTGAACGCAGGGTAGGACACCGGGCCATTCTATGGGTTTTGACCCTTTTGGGCAATGCCCTCACAATGTTTGCCAGATAGGCGCGCACCATTTCCCTGACAGATTTAAAATGGCGGCCAGCCGTGATCCACCCATGCAAAGCAAAAACCAACGCCCGGCAGGGATGGTTCTTGTCAGTTTTTCCACCGTCAAAAATGCCTGGCGACGCCATGGGCTGTGGTGCCTTTTTTGCAATGCAGGCTCGGCGTATTTTCCAATCCGGTCATGGGGCTGAAGCGGATAGGAGATACTTCGCCCTCACGGGTTTCACAGCACCCACGCCCAAAATAGCCGGGCAGCGTGTCGGTTTTAAGGCGTCGAAAGCGAAAACCGGCTCCCAGCGGGGATGGTTTTTTGACGATGTTTCCATCCAATACCTGGTTGTTGACAATGAAAGCGCCGCGAAACCACACCGCTTCGGTCGATTTTGAACTGAAGATTCCCAAGGCCTGCAGGCGACTCGCTCACCCTGTTTTTTTGAAATGGCGCCAAGGCGCAGCCTGAACCTCAACCTGACAAGAACCGATTGATGACTGACACCGTATCCGCCCCTGAATCCGAATCCACCCCAGAATCATCTTCAGCCGCCCGCCAACGCCCGGCCCGGCAGGCTGGCCGCGGCCCTGCGCCCGCCAAACCGCAAAACCAGGCCCGCGCGCCGCGCGCCGTGCATCCGGCGCTGCAACAGCTTTTTGACCTGTACCCGAAAATGTTCGGCGCGCAGTTCCTGCCGCTCAAGCTGGGCGTGTTTCAGGACCTGCTGGCACTGCACCCGGAGGTGTTCAAGCGCGATGAGCTGAAGGTGGCGCTCGGGCTGCATGCCCGCTCCACCCGCTACCTGGAAAGCGTGGCGTCCGGCCTTCAGCGCCACGACCTGAACGGCGAGCCGGTGGAGCCGGTGGCCCCGGAGCATGTCCACCACGCCATCATGGAAGTGTTCCGGCGTCGCCAGGCACGCTCCAACCAGGACTTGCGGCCGTATGCGCATGCGCAGCTGATCCAGGCGATCGAAGCCTCCGGCCTGAGCCGGGAAGACTACCTGCTGTGCGTGCGCCAGCAGGACGACGTGTCCACCGGGCTGCTCGACAACGTGTTTGCCGAACTGGCCGAACAGGCCGCCAAACGCGATGCGTTGTTGAGGATGTTTGAAGCGAGTGGCAAAACGGTCGCCGAGTTTGCCGACATGTACGGCATGAACCCCGACGATGTGATCTATGCGGTGGAGCGTTCACGCGCGAACCAGGCGGCGTTGAGCACTCAGGCCACGGCTCAGGCTGCGGCTGTGGCTGTGGCCACTGAGGTGGGCGATGCGGCTGCGGCCAGCGTGCAGGAATCGACGCCTGAAGAAACGCCCGCCACGCCAGCCGACGCCAGCGAAGCGCCCTGAAAAAAGCCGGCCACCAAAGCCGACCTTTAAATGCCTCCAACAGCTATTGATTCAATAGCTGGCTGTGCACGTGCAGACTGCGCCAGCGCCTGATTTCATTGCCAATCCGCGAAAAAATCAGCCCTGCGCATTCTGCAGCGCCGCGATGCGTTCCTCGATCGGCGGATGGGTGGCAAACAGTTTGCCCATGCCGCCGGTGATGCCCATCGCTTCCACCGCCTTGGGCAACTCGCCCGGCTGCATGCCACCCAGGCGGGCCAGCGCGTTCATCATCGGCTGCCTGCGGCCCATCAGTTGCGCAGCACCTGCGTCGGCACGAAATTCGCGGTGCCGCGAAAACCAGGCTACCACGATGGCAGCGGCAAAGCCCAGCACGATGTCCAGCACGATGGTGCTGACGTAGTAGCCAATGCCGGGGCCAGAGTTGTTGCTGTCG
>JBBSRS010000209.1:0-5135 GCA_038242795.1 Burkholderiales bacterium | reverse complement strand
GGATTCCAATTTTCACAGCCTGCTCCTTGCCAACAAATGAAGGGATTTTGGCGCAGACGGGTCATGCCGTCGATGCATTCAAAATAAATTTGAAGGGCTTCATGTCGCAACACCCATGACCATCGCCCTGGCCTTGACCATGTACCACCACACCCACGGTCAATGTCGTATTTTGCTAGCCTATCAATAGCAAAAAACCCATGCTGGAAATGCGTCAACAGCTTTTTTGATGGCGAAACCAGTTCGGCACGCCACCATGGACTGGCGCGCCAGGATGTTTGCCGTCCAGCTTGCGGGTCTGCCCCATGCAATCATCCCTCAGGCTCTTGAGTTCGGTGGACTTGTCGAAAACTTCACCGGCGCCCCGCTCACCGACCGTTTGCGAACTTCCGGCGTGGCGTCATTGGTCAGGATCAACACCTTCTGCAAAGGCCCGCATCGCCGGCATGCGGTCAGCACCCCAAGCCGCTTCCCTGTTCCAGAAACAGGTCAACGATGGCAAGAGGCCAGTCCGAATGGCGACCAGCCCTGGCCCCGAACGCCTGGGTGCGCTTCAACCGGGCAGCGCAAGCGACGCGTCCGCGTCGCTTGCGCCAGGTTCGGGCCGCTCCTCCGGGCCTCCGGGATGCCGCGCGAACCGGCCGGGTGTGCCGCCGTGCACCGGCGCCGCGTCAGGCCATGGCCAGCCGCCAAACCGGGTGCGCTGGTAGTCGGCAAAGGTCTGCCGTATCTCGGCCTCGGTGTTCATCACGAACGGGCCATGCTGCACGATCGGCTCGCCAATCGGCCGGCCCTGCAGCAGCAAAAATTCGGAAGCTTTCGCGCCGTTGACCAGTTCCACCGCTGCATCGGCGCGCAGCGCGATGGCGCTGGCCTGCTGCACCGCCTGGCCGGCCACGCTGACGGAGTCGCCCTTGAAGAAATACAACTGGCGCCCAGTGTCCTTGCCCATGGCGGCAGGCAGCGTCCAGCGCGCGCCGGGCGCCATGCGCAGCGTCCAGATCGCCACGTCGGCGTCAGGCTGCGCGGCCCAGGAATCGGGCGGTGGCGGCAGGGGCGCGTCCACATCGTCACTGGCCCCGCTCAGGCGGCCGGTGATGACCGCCACGTCGGTGCTGCGGCCTTCGGCATCGGTGGCCGTGAATTTCGGGATGTCCTGCGCCCAGAACATGGTGAAGTGCGGCGCCGCCATCTTGGAGGCCGCCGGCAGGTTCAGCCAGATCTGGAACAGCTCCAGCGGGTTCGGGCCGTGCTGGTCGAGCAGCGGAAACATTTCCGAATGCACCACGCCCTGGCCGGCGGTCAGCCACTGCACGTCGCCACCCCCGAAACGCGCGGTTGCACCGAGCGAATCGGCATGGTCGATCAGTCCCTTGCGCACGATGGTCACGGTTTCAAAGCCCCGGTGCGGATGCGCCGGAAAGCCCGGCACCACGCTGCCGTGGTACATGCTCCAGCCGTCCTTGCGGCTGAAGTCCTGGCCGATGTCACGCCCGGCAAGCGTCGAGGCAGGGCCGTTCTGCGCATTGGCAGCCGGGTAGGCGTCGTCGTGGTGCACACAAAACAGGAAGGGATCGACCGTCGGCCACGGGAAGCCCAATGGCGCGATGCTCAGAACGGGCGAGTCTGCAGGAATTACAGCGTCAACGGGCAGGGAGGACATAAAAACGCTTTCGTCTCAAAAAATACAGGTAGGGCCAAGGCGCGATGATTCAAGCAAAAAGCCCGGCGGGCCGGTGCTTTGACACCTTCCCGCCGGGCTTGAGGGCTATAGCCCGGACCGTGCTTAGCGCTGGCCGGTCATGCTTTCCCAGCCGTGGCGAATCGCCTGCTTGGTATTTTCCCAGGTGCTGTTGCCATTGGGATTGCGGCTGGTCCAGTCCGTGTGGGCATCGGCCTCGACATCGTCCCACGAACGGTTGGCGTAACGCGGGTCGGCGCGCAGGGTCGATCCGTACAGGTAGGCCGGTGCATAGTCTTCGTAGCTGCCGCCCATCGACGCCATGTTGGCCTGGTAGTGGCTGCGGTAGTCCGGTTCACCCATGCCCGTGCCCGTGCCCATGGCGTTGGCACCGCTCTTGTCCACATCCACCACGGTGTTGCGCACCTGGTCCGTCACCGTTTCGGTGCGGGTGCTGGCATCGGTGCCGACCACCACTTCTTCCACCACGCGGGCGGTCTTGCTGACCACGGCCCGCTCTGCGGTTTCATGGATTTCGATCGAGCCGCCCTCGAAAGCCTTCAGGTCGGCTTCTGTGGCAGGCCGGTCCACGGTCCGGCGTTCGATGTCGGCGCGCTCTTCGCGCAACTGCACCTGTTCCTCGACCGGCCGTGTTTCGGTGCGGGAGAACACCCGGACCGTGCCGAGGTCGACTTCGCGCTTGCCCACTTCCAGTTCTTCGCGCACCACCGGCAACACTGTGCCCTGCGCCACCTGGCGGCTGGCGTCAGGCGTCAGCAGGTCGTCGGACGAACGCAGGCTGTTGTTCTGGTAACGGCTGCGCTCGGCGGCGATCTGGTCGGGATGATAAGGCTGGGCCGACGGATCGAAGCCCTCGTAGCCTTCCTCGCGCCAGCCTTCGCTGCGCTTGTCGATGTCCACCGCGCCGGCCGCCGCCAGGAGGGAGCGTGCCTGGTCGACCCGTTCCGAGTCCGACACCGTCACCGCGACGACGGTGCTGCCCCGGCGAACCGCTTCGGAATAGTGGCCGGCATGCTCGTTGTCGTCGCTGCCGAAAAGTTCGCTGAAAAACCGCCCGATGCCCGCCATGAAGCCTTCGTCCTCATGGCTTGCGGTCGTGCCGGTGATGGTGCGGTCGGTGGTGGTCAGGGTGTCGCCGGTCTGCGTCGCCGGGTTGGACTGCATGCGGACTTCGCTGATGTCGAAACCGCTGTCCACCAGGGCGTCGCGCGCCTCCTGGGCCTCGTTGACCGTGTCAAAAACACCTACTACTGTCTGCATGGCTTGACTCCTAAAAATGATCAGGGTTGATCGGTTGACTGACAAAAAAACCGGTTCTCAAGGCCTGTCCGCCACCCACTGCTGGGTGACCGGGTCCAGGCGCTCGACCACCACTTCCTCGCGCCGCAGCGAAGCCGCCACGGTGTGCTCGAAGGATTCACGCCGGCGGCGCACATGAATTTCCTCGACCAGGACCAGCTGCTTCACCAGCCGTTCCTCGTACACCGGAATCACCAGCAGGTCGCCCTGTGTTCTGGGCGACTCGGTCGCTTCGACCACCTGGTTGACGGGCACGCGCGTCGTCTCGACGACTTCGCGGTAGCCCATGCCGACGACGGGTTCAGTGACCTGGTGAACCACCTTGCGAACGCGCACGGTGCCCGTGCGCTCGCGCTGCAGGTGGACCTGCGCCTGTTCGGCCAGCACCGGGATGACGATGCGCTGGCCTGCGTCTGCAGCGTCAGGAACACGGGAGGACGGTGTGGTTTCGGATGTGACGGAATTCATGTTGTGTGGTTGACCGGATGAACTTCCAATGTTCCAGTTTTGCTGCGCGCCGGGTGCAAGAACTTCGTCGTAAATGCCGTCAGCCGATGCCTACAGGCGCTTTCAGTCAAGTCGCAGGGATTGCCCCAGCCGCTGCACGATGCCGGCAAACAGCGGGCGCCGGGCCGTGTCGGGTTGCGCGCAGTCGGCCTGCAGGGCAGCCAGCGTGTCACGCAGCGCATGCCCTCCGGCCGGCGCCGGGCAGCAGGCCCGCAGTTCTTCCAGCAGGCAGGCAAACGCCCGCGCCTCGATGCGCTGCAGGCTCAGCGCCAGCGGCGCGTCGTGCGGCGGAAAAAACGAGGCGGCCCCAAAGTCGCCGAGCAGCGCCTGGCCGTCGTCCGTGCACAAGACATTGTGCGCATACAGGTCGCCATGCAGGATGCCGCGCGCATGCAGCTGGCCGGCCGCCGACGCGACGCCGAGCGCCAGCCGCAGCGCCGCGTCCGGCGTGAAACGCGTCGCGGTGTCATACACGTCGCGGGTGCACGAGTCCAGGCTGGGCGGTGCCGCCAGGTTGCCAAAACGCGGCGCCACCAGCGCCATCACCAGGCCGTCGCTGCCGGCCGGATGGCCGGTGACGCGGCCATGCACCGCAATCAGGGCCGGATGCGCGCCGGCGCCGATGCACGCCGCCATTTCATGGCGCGGCAGGCCGTCGCTGGTCAGCGCACCCTTGAACAGCTTGACGGCCACCGGCAGCGCCGTGTCGCCGCGTTGCCAGAGCGCCTGGCGGATCACCCCCGATGCGCCTTCGCCCAGCAGGGCGCCGGGCTGCAGGCGGGCCCAGTCGATATGGGCCAGCGGCGCACCGGCCTGCGCGGCGGCTTCGCCCGCGTCGGCCAGCGGGTTGCCGGCAAACGCCAGCCAGGCCAGGCGCGGCAAGGCGAGCAGCCAGTCGGGCAGGGCGGTGAAGCGGTTGGCCGGGATGCGCAGCAGCTCCAGCCGGGTGCAGGCGGCCATCACCGGCGGCAGGCTGTGCAGCTGGTTGCCGGCCAGCATGAGTTTTTGCAGTTGCGTGCAGCGCCCCAGGGCGGCCGGCAGTTGGGTCAGCTGGTTGTCGGTCAGCACCAGCGCGCGCAGGCGCGGCGGCAGCGCGGCGGCCGGTACGTGGCGAATCCGGTTGGCCCGAAAGCCGACCATTTCCAGCTGCGCGCACTGGCCCAGCACCGCAGGCAGTTCGGTGAAGCGGTTGTTCGAGCAAAAAATGATGCGCAGCCGGTGCAGCCGCGCCAGGTCGTCGGGCAGGGCGCTCAGCGCATTGCCCGAGAGGTCGAGGATTTCCAGCGTGTCGGCCAGTGTGAAGACCTCGGGCGGAAAGCTTTCCAGCCCGCAGGACAGCGTCAGCCGGCGGCTGCCGGCCAGTGCGCCGGCGCGCAGTTGCGCCAGCGTTTCAAGGCCGGCGGCTGGTCCGGCAAAAAGTTGGGTTGTCATGCGGCGTATTGGACACGAAGGCACTTTCAGGCTGCCGGCGCGCAAGGGCCCTGGCCTTGGCGCGCCAACCAGGGCGCGCGCCGCGAGCCGGGCGGTGCCGCAACCCATTTTTTGAATGAAACAAGGCGTTTTCGCCCGTCCGGCAAGCGCTGAGAGCTATCAAAAAAATAGCATTCAAGGCGCCGGCGGCATGGGG
>JBBSRS010000208.1:0-5142 GCA_038242795.1 Burkholderiales bacterium | reverse complement strand
TGCGGCCAGGGTGGCAACGGCAGCGCCGGTGGCGCGGATGAAGGTTCTGCGGTGCATGGTGTTGTCTCCAGGTTTTTAATGAAATGTGCATCTGGCGCAATGCCATCGGGCACAAGCAGCTATTATATTGATAGCGTTTTATTTTTTGTCACTGATGCCGGGTCAAGCCGCCTTGCGCTCGGGCACCACGGCGGCATGGCTTGAAAAATAATCCATCGCGGCCTGCACGCCCGAGCCGGCCAGCTTCACGCCCGCCAGCTTCAGCCCCATTTCGCAACCGCCCAAGGCAGCGATCAGCGTTAAATCGTTGCAGTCGCCCAAATGGCCGATGCGGAACATCCGGCCCTTGACCTTGCCCAGCCCGGTGCCCAGCGAGCAGTCGAACCGCTCGTAGATGATCTTGCGCACCGCGTCCGCGTCAATGCCTTCAGGCACCATGACGCCGGTCAGCACCGGCGAATACACCGCTGGATCAGCGCACTGGATCTGCAGGCCCCAGGCCTTGACGGCAGCGCGAACACCCTCGCCCCAGCGCTGGTGGCGTGCAAACACGGCTTCGAGCCCGTGCGCCAGCAGCATGTCGCAGGCTTCGCTCAGCGCGTACAGCAAATTGGTGTTGGGCGTGGACGGCCAGTAGCCGGTCTTGTTCATCTCGATGATCTCGTCCCAGGCCCAGAACGCTTTGGGCAGCGTGGCCTGCTTGCTGGCGTCCAGCGCCTTGGCGGACACAGCGTTGAAGCTGATGCCGGGCGGCAGCATCAGGCCTTTTTGCGAGCCGCTGATGGTCACGTCAACGCCCCATTCGTCATGCCGGTAATCGGCCGAAGCCAGGCCCGAGATCGTGTCCACCAGCAGCAGTGCCGGGTGCTTGGCGGCATCCATGGCCTTGCGCACGGCGGCAATGTTGCTGGTCACGCCGGTCGAGGTTTCGTTGTGCACCACGCAAACCGCCTTGATGGCGTGCCCGGTGTCGGCTTTGAGCCGCGCCCCGATCTGGGCGGCATCCACGCCATGGCGCCACACCTCGGCGCCGGGGTGGCGCATGACCTCGGTTTTCAGCCCCAGCCGGTCGGCCAGCTTTTGCCACAGCGCGGCGAAGTGGCCGGTTTCGTACATCAGCACGTGGTCGTCGGGGCTCAGGGTGTTAGCCAATGCCGCTTCCCAGGCGCCCGTGCCCGAGGCCGGGTAAATGATGACCGGTTGTTTCGTCTGGAAGATTTTTTTGATGTCGGCCAGCACCTTCAGCCCGAGCGCGGCGAACTCGGGGCCGCGGTGGTCGATCGTTGGCAGGCTCATGGCCCGCAGGATGCGGTCGGGCACGGGCGACGGACCCGGAATTTGCAAAAAGTGGCGACCGGTGGGGTGAAAGTCAAGTGTCAGCATGTCAAGGATCCTCCTGAAGTAAGTCGCCATTTTTTGCATACAAAATTCATTTGTCAACTAAAAATAATGAAAAACATGGTTAAGTACGGGTTTACATACCAGTTTTTTGCATACAAAATTGAGCCATGACAGCAGAAATCATTTCTATCCCCAGATCAGCCCTGCACGAACAAGTGGCGCACCGGTTGCGCCAGATGCTGGTCGAAAACCGCATAGCGCCCGGCGCCAAGCTCAATGAGCGCGAACTCAGCGAAGTCCTCAACGTCTCGCGCACGCCGCTGCGCGAAGCGATCAAGATGCTGGCCGCCGAAGGGCTGGTCGAGCTGCTGCCCAACCGGGGCGCGATTGCCGTCGAGCTCAGCGAAGCCGATGTGCTCAACACCTTCGAAGTGATGGCCGGCCTGGAAGCGCAGTCGGGCGAACTGGCGGCCCAGCGCATCACGGACGCTGAACTGAATGAGGTCAAGGCGATGCATTTTGAAATGCTGGCTGCCTACACGCGGCGCGACCTGCCGGCCTACTACCGGCTGAACTCGGCGATTCACCTTGCGATCAACGCGGCTGCCAAAAATCCGGTGCTCATGGCCACCTACAACCAGGTCAATGCCCGCCTGCAGGCGCTGCGCTTTCGCTCCAACCAGAACGAGGAAAAGTGGCGCGACGCCGTCAGGGAGCACGAACAGATGGTGGCCGCGCTCAGTGCCCGCGACCCGGTCGCCATGCGCGCGGTGATGTCCGAACACCTGGCGCACAAGCTCGAAACCGTGATCCGGCAGTTGCGCGAGACCGCCGCCGCGAACTGCGCCCCTTCACAAGCCTGAAAAGCCTGAACCATGAACGCACCCCTTCCGCTCAAGATCACCCGCGAAGCCGCCAGCCATGCCTACGACGACGTTTCACGCGCCAGCAACGAAGTCGCCGGCCAACTGGCCGCACGGCTGGCGGCAGAAACGCAAGGCGAGGTGCTGTTTTCAGCCGCCGACCGGGGCCGCTACGCCACCGATGCATCGATCTACCAGGTCATGCCGGTCGGCGTGTTCGTGCCGCGCACGGCGGGCGAGGTGAAGACCGCACTCGACATTTGCCGTGACCTGCAGGTGCCCATCGTGGCGCGCGGCGGCGGCACCAGCCAGTGTGGCCAGACGGTGGGCGCGGGCCTGGTCATCGACCACGCCAAGCATGTGCGCAACATCCTGAGTGTGGACGCCGAGGCGCGCACCGCCGTGGTCGAGCCCGGTATCGTGCTCGACCACCTCAACGCGGCGCTCAAACCGCACGGCCTGTGGTATCCGGTCGATGTCTCGACCAGCGCGCAGGCCACGCTGGGCGGCATGGCCGGCAACAACTCATGCGGCAGCCGCAGCATTGCCTACGGCAACATGGTGCACAACGTGCTGGGGGCAACGGCCTGGCGTTCCGACGGCAGCCTGCTGGAGCTGGGCCGTTATGACATGGCTGGCGGACCGGCGCGCCAGCTGGGCGACTACGTCAAGGCACTGTCGGATGCGCTGCGGCCCGAGTTGCAGGCGCACTGGCCCAAGGTGCTGCGCCGCGTGGCCGGCTACAACCTGGACATTTTCAACAACCAGAATGAAAAGCCATACACGACCGATGGCTCGGTCAACCTGTCGCACCTGCTGATTGGCAGCGAAGGCACGCTGGGCCTGACCAGGTCGCTGACGCTGCAATTGTCCGAACTGCCCCGTACCAAGGTGCTGGGCGTGGTGAACTTTCCGACCTTCTACCAGGCCATGGACTCGGCGCAACACATCGTCAGGCTGGGCGACGGCACCTTGACGGCGGTCGAGCTGGTGGACCGCACGATGATCGAGCTGTCGCTGCAAAACCCGGCCTTCGCGCTCACCGTGCGCACCGCGCTGATCGGCCGGCCCGACGCCATCTTGCTGGTCGAGTTTTCGGGGAATTCCAAGGCCGAACTCACGCCCAAGATCAGGCAGCTGGTCGAGCTGATGGGCGAGCTTGGCCTGCCGGGGTCGGTGGTCGAAATGGTCGACGACGCACCGCAAAAAAACCTGTGGGAAGTGCGCAAGGCGGGCCTGAACATCATGATGAGCCTGAAGGGCGACGGCAAGCCGGTCAGTTTCATCGAAGACTGCGCCGTGCCACTTGAAAACCTGGCCGAATACACCGATGCGCTGACCAACGTGTTCCGAAAATACGGCAGCAAGGGCACCTGGTACGCGCATGCGTCGGTCGGCACGCTGCATGTGCGGCCCATCCTGGACATGCGCCGAGAAGGCGCGTCGAAAATGCGCGCGATTGCCGAGGAAGCCTCGGCGCTGGTGCGCCACTACAAGGGCGCCTACAGCGGCGAGCATGGCGACGGCCTGTGCCGGGGCGAATGGATCGGCTGGCAGTTCGGCCCGAAGATCAACGACGCCTTTGCGCAGATCAAGCACTACCTCGACCCGTTGAACCTGCTCAGTCCGCAGCGCATCGTCAATCCGCCGAAGATGGACGACACGCGGCTGATGCGTTTTCCGCCGGCTTACAAGGTGATTCCGATCCAGACCGCACTGGACTGGCGCGCCTGGGATGTGCAAAACGACCCGGTGACCGAGCAGACCAGCGCGCCCGGCACCGGGGGCGATCCGGCGCAGGGGTTCGCCAAGGCGGTGGAAATGTGCAACAACAACGGCCATTGCCGCAAGTTCGACGCCGGCACCATGTGCCCGAGCTACCGCGTCACGCGCGACGAAAAGCACCTGACGCGCGGCCGCGCCAACACCTTGCGCCTGGCATTGTCAGGCCAGCTCGACGGCCTCAAGCCGGAAGACGCCTTCACCAGCGACGCGGTGAAAGAAGCACTCGACCTGTGCGTCGGCTGCAAGGGCTGCAAGCGCGACTGCCCCACCGGTGTGGACATGGCGAAGATGAAGGTCGAGTTTTTGCACCATTACAAGGGCAAGCACGGCTTCACGCTGAAAGACAAGCTGGTCGCCCACCTGCCCGACTACGCCCCCTGGGCCAGCCGGCTGGCGCCGCTGCTCAACCTGCGCGACCGTATTCCCGGCCTGGCCTTGCTCAGCGAAAAAATGCTGGGCCTGTCTGCCAAACGCACATTGCCGCAGTGGAAAACCCGCACCTTTTTCAACTCGACGCCCGTCAGCGCCACGCGCGAAGAAGTGCTGGCGGCCAGCCGGCCGGTGGTGCTGTTCGTGGACACCTTCAACGGCTATTTCGAGTCCGACAATGCCAGTTCAGCACTAAAAGTGTTGCAAGCGGCCGGCTACACAGTGCATGTAGCTACGAAAACAGTAGCAGATGGCAAGAGCCTGTGCTGCGGCCGAACCTTCCTGGCCAGCGGCATGGTGGACCAGGCCAAGGCCAAGGCCGGCGAACTGGTCGCGGCCCTGCTGCCGTTTGCTGAAAAAGGCATCGCCATCGTCGGGCTGGAGCCGTCGTGCCTGCTGACGATGCGCGATGAAATGCTGGTGATGGGCCTGGGCGAAGCGGCCCAAACCATCAGCGGGCAGGCGCTGCTGCTCGAAGAATTCCTGGCGCGCGAGGCCAATGCCGGAAAGCTCGAAGTCCTCAAGTCCCGGCTCAAACCCGTCAACCAGCCGGTTCTGCTCCACGGCCATTGCCACCAGAAATCCTTTGGCGCGGTCAGCCCGATCATGGACGTGCTCAGGCTGATTCCGGATGCACAACCCCAGCTGATTGAGTCCAGCTGCTGCGGCATGGCGGGCAGTTTCGGCTATGAGGCCAGCCATTACGCGGTGTCGATGCAGATGG
>JBBSRS010000207.1:0-5144 GCA_038242795.1 Burkholderiales bacterium | reverse complement strand
GTGGTGGGCTCGATGTAGTACTGCACCGACATGCGGCCCGACACCGGCGTCCAGCCCAACTGGACTGAAAAAAGCAGGATCAGCAGCAGCCCCCACCAGAAAATCGGCATTGAATAGCCTGTCAGCGAAATTCCCATCACCCCATGGTCAAGGATGGAGTTTCGCTTGACGGCAGCAAGAATGCCCGCAGGAATGCCGATCAGCAATGCGAAAAGAATGGCGCAGACGGCCAGCTCGATCGTGGCCGGGAACAAGGTCATGAATTCGCTGAGGACCGGTTCCTGGGTGATCAGCGACTTGCCAAGGTCGCCCTTGAGCACCCGGCCGATATAGATGCCGTACTGCACCAGCACCGGCTTGTCGAGGCCGAACTCCTTGAGCAATTGCGCATGGCGCGCCGGGTCAATGCCGCGCTCGCCCGCCATGGTCTCAATCGGGTCTCCCGGCACCATGCGGATCAGGAAAAAAGCCAGCAACGTCATCCCCAGAAAAGTGGGAATGATCAGGCTCAGGCGGGTAAAAATAAAGCGCAGCATGGTTGCGAAAAGGGTGCGAGGTCAATCATGAAAAACGGGACAGCAACGGTTGCAGCGACTGGAACACAAGGACCACAACCGGTCATAGAAAAATGCTTCTGCGGCGCAATGCCTCAGGCATTGCAGCTCAGCAATAATTGAGCCAAGAATTTTTTAATCTTAGCGATAAATTGAAGGGCTTCGTCCGTTTTGATGCGTGATTTCTCCTTGTTTACCCTATTCGCCAACCGATTGCTGTCGCGTTTGAGGGTAATTTACAGGCTTGAATCCGCATGGGTGCGACCTGCAAGGAGGACACAAAAAAAGCCGCTGAATGGCGGCTTTTTAAAGAACGCCGGTCAGGTGTTTATTTGACGTGCTTGCCGATCAGTCCTGCCATTTCAAACATGGACACTTGGGGCTTGCCAAAAACAGCCAGCAGTTTTTTGTCTGCATTGATCATGCGTTTGTTGGCCTGGTCCTGCAGGTTGTTGGCCTTGATGTAGACCCACAGCTTGCTGACAATTTCAGTGCGCGGCAAAGGCTTGTCGCCGACCACGGCGGACAACTCGGGGCTCAGGGTCAACGCCTTCATGAAGGCTGGATTCGGCGTGCGTTTCTTGGCAGGCACAGTTTCTTTTTTTGCAGCTGGTTTGGCCGTTGCAGCCTCCTTGGCAGGGCTGGCTTTTTTGACAGCAGCCGATTTGGCAGGCGCCGCTTTTTTTGCAGCGACAGTTTTTTCAGGTGCCGCTTTTTTTGCTGGCGCTTTGGGTGCAGTTGCCATGATGGATTCCTTCTAGACAGTTGACAGATCGCCACCCGAAGAACGACTTCTTCGTGGCTTAGCGCATGCTACTGGAGAAAATCTGGTTTGAAAGCGGGAAAACACTTTATTTCTAGCCTCATGTGGAAGATTTGCCGTTCAAAATCAAAAAAATCCACGCGTGGGTGTTGAACTGAGCCGAATCCTGCGGCGTGAAAGCCTGCATATCCCTTTAATTTTTAACCTACCCCCCAACCTAAATCACAAATCCTCCCCCCGTGCCCTTCACAACGTGCTACCTTTGTTATTTTAATAAACACGACTGTTCCGGTCAATTTCGGGTGTTGCCGCCGTTATTCGGCAGCTTTGGCAGCCTCTCCAAGTTCATGGGGCCGGTGTCAACGGTGAAATGCTTTGAAGACAATTCACGGGTCAAGGAAGCGGTGGAGTCTCCCGGCGAAGGCCGGGTGCTGGTGGTCGATGGCGGCGCGTCGCTGCGCCGCGCTTTGGTGGGCGGCAATCTGGGGGCTGCTGCTGCCCAAAACGGTTGGGCCGGTATCGTGGTGGATGGCTGCGTTCGCGATGTCAGCGAGCTCGCACAGTGCAGCATCGGCATACGCGCGCTGGCCGCCATGCCTTTGCCCACCGAAAAAAGGCAGCAAGGCCAGCGCGACGTTGCAGTACAGGTTCAGGGCGTATGGATTTATCCGGGCGACTGGCTCTATGCCGACGAGGATGGCATGGTCGTGATGGCTCAACCGCCGAATGCTAAGTGAAGGCAAACCTCAGGCCAAGCTGCTCAGCCCCTTGTAGAGCATGTAGGCGGCCAGCAAGTACAGGATGCTGGCAAACACGCGCTTGAGTTTTCCGATCGGAATGTTGTGCGCCGCCTTGGCGCCAAATGGCGCAGTCAGGAAACTGCACGTGGCAATGACGACCAGCGCGGGAAGCCAGATATAGCCCAGAGAGCCTTCGGGCAGGTTCTGGACGGTTTGTCCACTGATGGCGTAGCCGAGCACGTTGGCCATGGCAATCGGAAACCCCAGCGCCGCAGAGGTGGCGACGGCATGGTGGATGGGCACATTGCACCAGGTCATGAAAGGCACGCTGATGAATCCGCCACCTGCGCCGACCAGCCCGGACAGGAAACCGATGAAGCCGCCTGCTGCCAGCTGGCCACCGGCTCCGGGCATCTGGCGCGTGGGCTTGGGTTTTTTGTCCAGAAACATCTGGGTGGCTGAAAAACTCACGAACACGCCAAAGAAAATCGCCAGGTAAGACCCTTTGAGCAGGGCAAACACCCCCAGGCTGCCGATGATGCTGCCCGCCACGATGCCCGGCGCCAGTCGCCTCACAATGTCCCAGCGTACGGCGCCGCGCTTGTGGTGCGCCCGCACACTTGAAAGGGACGTGAAAATGATGGTGGCCATGGAGGTTGCAATGGCCATTTTCACCGCCAGATCGGCTGATACCCCGCGATTGGCCAGGATGATGGTGACGAAGGGCACCATCAGCATGCCGCCGCCGATGCCCAGCAAGCCGGCAAGGAAGCCGGTACCCACGCCGAGCACAGCCAGCTCAGCGATCAGCAAGGGTTCAAGAATCATGGTCTGCAACGTTGGGTATCACAAAGGTCACCGCAAGCGTGTCGCAACCACGGTGCGCGAAGCCAGAAGTTGAGTTGAAAATTGGGTGTCTGCGAATGCCACCGGACCGTCATCCTGAACCGGGGTTCAGGTGGGCGAGGGCAGTCAAACTTCGGGTTCGTCTGACGCGAGACGATCACACCTGTCTGACAATTTACCAAGCCCGTGCTCGTGGAGCATTGGTTCAAGGAAATATAAAGCCCGGCGCGCACCGCAGACAAATCAATTGTAGGCGCATACGGCGAATCGGTTTGCAGAAGAAAGTCAGAAAAAATCAAGCCGCGAAAATTTGGCTGGTCAGCGCGGCATCCAGCTTTTGAAGCAGTGACTGCAACCGTGCCCGGGACGCTTCGCTGGCGGTATCGCTGGTGCCAGCCAGCGTGTCCGTAGTCTGTGGAACAGGCTCAGGCGCTACTGGCGCAGGCTCCAGCAACTGGTAAGCCAGGTTGAGCGCCGCCAGGACGGCAATCCGGTCGCGTGCCTTCACCTTGCCTGCATCACGGATCTTGCACATGGCCGAGTCCACGGTGTCAACGGCCCCAAGCAGGCGGGTTTCGCTGCTTTCCGGGCAGCCCAGCATGTAGTTCTGACCCATGATCTGTACTTCTAGCTGTTTCATCGCGCAGGGTTCACAAAGGGGTTGGCAAGGGATTCGGTGGTTTCGGGCAGGCGCTCGATGAGTGCATCCACACGGGCACGTGCAGCGCTCAACCGGGACCTGAGCGAGTCGCGCTCGTGCGCCAGTGCAGCGACCTGCTCACCCAGCTGGGCGTTGGTGCGCTGCAATTCCGCGTAGCGCAGTAAAAGCTGCTCCACGCGTTCGGTAATTTGGTCAATGGGATCGATGGGGTGTTGGTTCGGCATGGCATTTGCGATTGTAGGGTCACCCGTATTTTGCCGCGTAGAATGCCCGCTGTTGGTGCTCGCCGCATGGTTCACATGCTGCAGTTCAACGGGAAGCAGGGAGAAGTCAACGCCATGCGTGCCGCTTCAAGACGGCCCGCAAGCGCCGTGACCTTTAACCTGCGCTGCCCCCGCAACGGTAAACGGACGAATGCTGCGACCTGATCAAGTCAGCGCGGCATTCAGTTTTCATCATGAGCCACTGAGCGTTTTGAACACGTGCTCGGGAAGGCGGTGAGAGCAGTTCCGCGAGCCCGGATACCGGCCAACACAGTGAAGACACGTGTTTTGTCATAAAAACCTGTGTCTTTGTAACGCTCATGCACTGGCGGGGAAGCTGGTGAAGGCATTTTGTCGCTGGTTCTATTCATGAAATCTTGTTTTATAAATGCACGCCTGGCCGTGTTGCCATTGGCTTTGGTGTCTGCATTCCCGTCTTTTGCGCAAACCCGGACGGCACCCCAACTTGCCGAAACCGTAGTGACGGCCACCCGCGTGGCCCAACCCCTGGGCGATGTGGTGGCTGACGTGAGCATCATTGACCGTGCAGAAATCGAACGCAGCGGTGCCGTGGGCGTAGCCGATCTGCTCAAGCGGCTGCCAGGCATCGAAATTACCCGCAATGGAGGCCCCGGAAGCACGACCAGCGTGTTTTTGCGCGGCGCCGAATCGCGCTTCACTGCTGTTTACATCGACGGCGTGCGGGTTGACTCCCAGGCGACAGGCGGTGCCGCATGGGAAGCGATTCCGCTGGCGCTGATTGACCGCATCGAAGTGCTGCGCGGCCCGGCCGCCGCCGTGTACGGCTCGGACGCGCTGGGCGGCGTGATCCAGTTCTTCACCAAGCGCGGCGAAACCGGTTTTTCCCCGTTTGCCGGTGTCGGCCTGGGCACTTACGGCACGCGCAAGCTGGACGCCGGTTTCAGCGGCGCCAGCGGGGCTTTTGACTACGCATTGGGTTTGGCTTATGAGAAAAGCGACGGCTTCAATGCCCGTCCCATTGCCGGGCAAAACCCCGACGACGATGGCTACCGAAGCCAGTCAGCCAACCTCAGGCTGGGCTTTCAGGTTGACAAGGCAAACCGTCTTGAAGCCACCTATTTGACGAGCGATGGCAATTCTGGCTACGACAGCAGCCTGCGCCTGGATGACCGCAACCTGCACAAGCTGGAAACGCTGGGCCTGAACTGGCAGGCGCAGTGGACTGAAGCGTGGAGCACCCGTCTGTCGGTGAGCGAATCCAAAGACCGCTACGAAACCACTCCTTCGCCTTACCTGACCGAGACGCGCCTGCGTGGCTACACCTTCCTCAACCAG
>JBBSRS010000206.1:0-5154 GCA_038242795.1 Burkholderiales bacterium | reverse complement strand
GTCCGCAGGCATGGCCCGCGCTGGGCCTGCCCGCGCCCATCCGCAAGCTGCTGTCGCAGGATGGCTCCGGCGCGTCGGACGGAGCGGCTGCGGTTTGGCCAGCAGGCAGGATTTTCAAGTAAAAAAGGTCTCCAGCGCAGTACAGGTGTGCGCAAGCAGCTATGAATTCAATAGCATTGATTGGCCAGGCGTTTTGAGCACTGCAAGGCAAGGGCCAGGGGGTGCCGCGTGAATGCTGAGCCGGGCCGATCAACCCGCTTCAAGCTCACGGTGCCGTTTCAGCGTCGGCCAGTCCTTGCCAAAAGCCGCTGCCAGCGCCTCCACCAGGTAAACCGAACGGTGCTGGCCGCCCGTGCAGCCCACCGCCACCGTGACGTAACTCCGGTGGTCGCGCACCAGGGCCTGCAGCCAGTGGCTGAGAAATTGCTCGATATGCCGGAACATGTCGTCGACCTCCGAATGCGTCTTCAGGAAATCCGCCACCGGCTTGTCAAGCCCTGTCTGGTGCCGCAGTCCGGCTTCGTAGTGGGGATTGGGGAGCATGCGCACATCAAACACGTAGTCGGCATCCAGCGGCACGCCGCGTTTGAAGGCAAACGATTCGAACACCAGCGTCAGTTGACGGCCGGGGTGTTGAAGAAGCGACTTCACGTAGCGCTGCAACTGGGCCGACCGGATCATGCTGGTGTCAATCACATGCGCCTGCTCGCGCATTTCACCCAATAGCTCTCGTTCAAGCTCAATGGCATCGACCAGCGCCCGGTGCTGGTCGGTGGCGTCGATCCTGGAGAGTGGATGCAGGCGCCTGGTTTCTGAAAATCGCCGCACCAGCGTGTCGGTGTTGGCATCGAGAAAGAGCGACTGCACCTCCACGCCCTGGGCTTTCAACTCCCTGAGCTGCTGTGGCACCAGCGGCAGCGACGTGGCGCTCCTGACATCCATGGCAATGGCCAGCTTTGGGGCGTTGTGTGGCCGCTTCAGCGCGACAAAAGGGGAAAGCAGTTCTGGCGGAAGATTGTCCACGCAGTAATAACCGGCATCTTCCAATGCATGAAGTGCGACCGACTTGCCCGAACCCGACATGCCAGTGATAAGAATCATTTTCATCAGATCACCCTCTGGTCGCGTGACAAACGACGCGCGGCCATGGGAAGGTCATGGCCGCAGGGTGAATTTTGGTGATTCAGAAGACAGGTATTCATGTCCCTGATGGTATCAAGCAGGGGTGCTAAATCGCATCTTCGGGGGATTGGTCCAGCATTTCAGTGGCATGTGCAAGTGTGGTGCCCGAAAGTCGTTCTCCACCCAGCATCCGTGCAATTTCGGTCACGCGCAGCTTGCCGGTCACATGCTCGACAGTGCTCAGCGTGGTGCCCTGTTCCGAACGTTTGGACACCACCAGATGCTGGTTGGCAAAGGCGGCCACCTGCGGCAAATGCGTCACGGCCATCACCTGCCTGTCCTGGCCAAGTTGTCGCATCAACCGGCCCACAGTTTCCGCCACTGCGCCGCCCACCCCGGAGTCCACCTCGTCAAAAATAAGGGTCTGGGCCTGCCCCAACTGGCTGGTCGTGACGGCAATGGCCAGCGCGATGCGGGACAGCTCGCCGCCCGAAGCCACCTTGGCCACCGGCCTGGGGGTGCTGCCCCCATGGCCGGCAACCAGAAACTCCGCCTGCTCCAATCCGTGCTGCGCCGGCTGCTCGGCTGGCGCAAGCACCACCACAAACCTGCCGCCCTGCATGCCCAGGCCTTGCATGGCCAGGGTGATGGCGCTGGCCAGCAAGGGCGCCGACTGGTTCCGCAGACGCGAAACCTGGCCGGCTTCCTTGAGGTAGCCGGCTTTGGCATGGTTCTCGTTTTTCTCAAGCTGAACCAGGTCGGCGGCCTCGTCCAGTGCGCGCAGTTCAGTCTTCCATGAAGCCAGCAGCTCGGCCAATTCGGCAGGCGCCCGCTTGTAACGGCGCGCCAGGCTGATCCATTGCGCCAGGCGGTCGTCCAGCTCGGCCAGTCGCAGGGGGTCCAGTTCGGCATCCCGGGCATAGGCGCGCAAGGAATGCACGGCGTCGTCCATTTGCGCCAGCGCGGTGCTCAGGACCTCGGCCAGTTGCTTGAATTCCGGCTCTATATGGGACTGGCTTTCCAGGGCATGGATGGCACGGCTCAGCAGCGTCAGGGCATTTTCATCAGACTCCCGCAAGGCATCGACCGCGGTTTGCACGGCATCGCGCAAGTCCTGCATGTTCGACAGCCGTCCATGCTGGGCATTGAGTTCTTCCCATTCGTGCTCACCAGGCGCCAGTTTGCCCAGTTCCCCAATCTGCCACGCCAGCCGTTCGCGGTCACGGTCCAGGCTTTCCTGGGCATCCTTGGCCTGCGCGAGAATTTTTTGTGCCACGCGCCATTCCTGCCAGCGCAAGGAAAGCAGGTCGGTCGAAACGCCGGCATACGAGTCCAGCAGGCCGCGAACGGCGTCGGGGCGCGTGAGGCTTTGCCAAGCATGCTGGCCATGGATGTCCACCAGCTGGCTGCCGATGTCCTTGAGCTGGGTGACGGTCACTGCGCTGCCGTTGATCCATGCCCGGCTCTTGCCTTGCGCGTCCACCGTGCGGCGCAGCAGCAGGGTGTCGCCGGACTCCAGGCCGGCTTGCTCCAGCCAGGGCACCAGCCGGGCAGGGCTGTCGAATTCGGCACTGATCTCACAACGCCCGGCGCCCTCCCGCACCACGCCGGCGTCCGATCGTGCGCCCAGCACCAGTTGCAAGGCGCCCACCAGGATCGACTTGCCGGCGCCAGTTTCGCCGGTCAGCGCGGTGAAGCCATCCATCAGGTCAAGATCGAGTTCGCGCACGATGACGAAATCCCGCAGGGCAATGCTTTTAATGCTCATATTTCGTTGCAGGTCAATGAAAGGCGGCAGCGCTCAGCCCACAACGCCTTCGTTCCAGTGAAGTTTCTTGCGCAGCGTGTCGAAGTAGCTCCAGCCCTTGGGATGCAAAAAGCGCATCTGGAACTCCGAACGCCTGACGGTGATCCGGTCGCCATGCAGCAAACTGGCCAGCGACTGCATGTCAAAACTGGCGCTTGCGTCCCGGCCTGCTACCAGTTCTATAGCAACCTCTCCAGTGTCAGAAAGCACGATTGGCCTGTTTGACAAGGTGTGCGGGGCAATGGGCACCAGCACCCAGCCGCCTATCGAAGGGTGCAGCAAGGGACCGCCCGCTGAAAGTGCATAGGCCGTTGAACCGGTGGGTGACGCAATGATCAGGCCGTCGGCGCGCTGGTTGGCGACGAACCGGCCATCGACTTCGACGCGCAACTCGACCATGCCGGAGGTTGCTCCCCGGTTGACCACGACATCGTTCATGGCCGTGGCGCTGAAAACGCAGTGGCCGTCGCGCATGACCTTGGCCTGCATCATCGAGCGCCGGTCTTCCTCGAATTCTCCACGCAGCATGGGCGTCAGGGTAGTTTGGTAATCCCCAAAGGCAATGTCGGTGATGAAGCCCAGCCGTCCCTGGTTGATGCCGACCACGGGCACGCCAAACTGGGCCAGCAGGCGCCCGATGCCCAGCATGGTGCCGTCACCGCCCACCACCAGGGCCAGGTCGCACTGCGCGCCAATTCCGGCCGCATCGAGCGTCGGGAACTGGCTCAAGCCGGTGTTGCGCGCCGTGTCCTCCTCCAGCGCCACGTCGCAACCTTGCGAGCCCAGGAAATGCGCAATATCTTCCAGGGCTGAGCGGGAGCCTTGGGCCTGGTACTTGCCGATCAGTGCGACATGGCGGAATTGCGACTTCATCGTCAAATTACATCACAACCTGCCGATCAAGCTTCGTAGAATGTCCCCATGCTTGATAGTCGCGCCCGTTTGTTGTTGAAAGCGCTGGTTGAACGCTATATTGCCGACGGCCAGCCGGTCGGGTCGCGAACGCTTTCCAAGGCATCGGGACTGGAGTTGTCGCCCGCCACGATCCGCAACGTGATGAGCGACCTGGAGGATCTCGGCCTGATCGTCAGCCCGCACACGTCTGCCGGACGCATTCCGACGGCGCGGGGCTACCGCCTGTTTGTGGACACCATGCTCACCACACAGCGCGACCCCCTGACGGTGGCCAGCCAGATGGCACGCATTGCGCCGGATCAGCCGCTCAAGGTCATCAGCAACGCCGCGCACATGCTGTCGAGTCTGTCGCAATTTGTGGGGGTGGTGATGGCGCCGCGCCGGACGTCGGTGTTCCGGCACATCGAGTTTCTGCGCCTGTCTGAAAAGCGCTTTCTGGTGATCATCGTGTCGCCCGACGGCGATGTGCAGAACCGGGTCATCTTCACCGAAACCGACTACACCGCCTCGCAATTGATCGAAGCGTCGAATTTTCTGAATTCTCACTATGCCGGCATGGCCATCGAGGAAGTGCGCGAGCGCCTGAAGAATGAAGTCGAGGCGCTCAGGGGAGAAATCGCTTCCCTGATGCAGGAAGCCGTCGTGGTCAGCTCAGAAGCCATCGAGTCGCGCGACGAAGTGGTCGTTTCAGGCGAACGGAATTTGCTGGCGGTCAGTGATTTTTCGGGCGACATGGGCAACCTTCGTAAGCTGTTCGATCTGTTTGAGCAAAAGGCGCAACTGATGCGCCTGCTCGACGTTTCCAGCCGCGCCGAGGGTGTGCGCATCTACATCGGCGGCGAAAGCCAGGTGATTCCCTACCAGGAACTGTCGGTGGTGACAGCACCTTACGAGGTCGATGGCCAGGTGGTCGGGACGCTGGGAGTGATCGGCCCGATGCGCATGCCGTACGAAAAGATGATCCAGATTGTCGACATCACGTCCAAACTGGTCAGCACAGCACTCAGCCACAGCAAATAGAGCCACTACAATCTGCCGGTGGAAGGGGCGTTAGCTCAGTTGGTTAGAGCAGAGGACTCATAATCCTTTGGTCCACGGTTCAAGTCCGTGACGCCCCACCACGCCAGACATGGAAAGCCTGCTACTAACAAATAGCAGGCTTTTTATTTTGATGCCATGAGACTGATTGTCGGTTCATATGCTTTTAATGCCTGGATGCGCCAGGTTGCACAGCCCGGTCATGGGTTCAAATCCGAGCCTTCCGAATACATTTTCAAAACACCAGTTTTGGTGGCACAAAGAACTGGTAG
>JBBSRS010000205.1:0-5184 GCA_038242795.1 Burkholderiales bacterium | reverse complement strand
TGGCAAAAATCTCGTAGTCGGCGGGCGAATAGCGAAATGCGTGGCCTTCCCGGGCGGCCCGGCGGGCGTAGATATTGAGCAGTTCGGCGGCGGAATCGCGGATTTGCTCGGCAGCCCTGCGCTTGGCTTTTTCCCACTGGCCGCTGCCGAGCCGGTGCAGTGGTGCTTCTTCTGCGCTGACGCCGGTGTAGCGGCTGATCTGGTGCAACTGGCTGACCGGCACGTAGAGCGTCGCCTTGTCGGCATATTCCAGGTGTAAAAATTCCTGCACCGCCGGGGATCCGTCCGGATTTTTCTCGCCCAGGTCCAGGTTGATCAACCCCTGGTAGCGGCCAATGCCGTGGGCGCTGTGCACCACCGGGTCGCCGATGCGAAGTTCGGACAGGTCCTTGATCAACGCTTCAACGTCGCTGACCTGCTCCTGCCGCTTGGTGCGCCGCCGCGTGGTCGGTCCTGCGGCGAACAGTTCGGTCTCGGTGACGAAATCAATGCTTTCTTCAAGCCAGCTGAAACCGGTGTTCAGCGCGGCGGTGGCAATGCCGATTTTTTCGCTGCTCGTCTGGAAGTCTTCGAGCGAGTCGAAGGACGTCGGGCTGACGTCGCTGGCGCGCAGGAAATCGAGCAGGCTTTCGCGCCGGCCGGCGCTTTCAGCCAGCACCAGCACACGGTGGGCGGTGTTTTTGGCGTGACGCTTGAAGCCGGCCAGTGGGTCTTCGGCGCCGCGCACGACGGCCATTTCGTTGAGTTTCTGGAACTGCGCGTTGTCGGCCACGTCTTCCACAGTGCCGCGCAGCGCCAACTGCGCATAGTCATTGGCACGCGAATAAAACTGCTCGGCGCTTAAAAACAGCGACTCGGGCGGCAGCGCCGGGCGGTCGGGCGCGTCCTTGACCAGCCGGTAGCGGTCCTTGGTGTCTTGCCAGAAGCGCTGGAACGCCGGCTCCAGGTCGCCATGCAACACCACCGTGGCGTTTTTGCCGAGGTAGTCGAACACGGTGGCGGTTTCCTCGAAAAACAGCGGCAGGTAATACTCGATGCCCGCCGTGGCGACGCCGTTGCCCATGTCCTTGTAGATGCGGCTCTTGGTCGGGTCGCCTTCGAGCAGTTCGCGCCAGCGGTTGCGAAATTTGGCGCGGGCGTCGTTGTCCATCGGAAACTCACGGCCTGGCAGCAGGCGCACTTCGGGCACCGGGTACAGGCTGCGCTGGCTGTCGGGGTCAAAGGTGCGGATGCTGTCGATTTCGTCGTCGAACAGGTCCACCCGGTACGGCACCAGCGAGCCCATCGGAAACAGGTCGATCAGCCCGCCGCGCACCGCGTACTCTCCGGGGCTGACCACCTGCGTGACATGGCTGTAGCCCGCCAGGGTGAGCTGGGCCTTGAGCCTGGCTTCATCGAGCTTTTGCCTGACCTTGAATTCAAAGGTGTAGCCGGCCAGAAAGCTGGGCGGCGCCAGCCGGTAGAGCGCCGTGGTGGCGGGCACGATGACGACATCGGCACCGGTGTCCTTGTTGCGCTGCTGGATGCGCCACAGCGTGGCCAGCCGTTCGCTGATCAAGTCCTGGTGCGGTGAAAAAGCGTCGTAGGGCAGGGTTTCCCAGTCGGGAAACAGTGCGCAGCGCAGGCCAGGCGCAAAAAACACCATCTCGTCCATCAGCCGCCGGGCGGTGGCGGCGTCCGAGGTGACGATGGCGGTGAGCTTGCCAGCGGCTTTTTCGCGTTGCCCGAGGCGGGCCAGCAGCAGGGCATCGGCGGAACCAATGGGTTGGGGCAGGGTGAAGCGTTTGCCGGTCACAAGTGAAGGAAGGTGCATTGGCCCGATTTTAGAATCTATGATGAAGCGATGATGACAAGCCCCGCCGAAAACCGTTTCAGCAACCGTTTTTTTGCCCTGATTCCGTGCGCCGGACAGGGGAGTCGGGCAGGCACTGCGCTTTCAGGCCAGGCCAAGCAGTACCAGCACATCGCTGGCCTGCCCATGGTGCTGCACACGCTGCATGCGTTCGAGCAAATCAGGCGGCTGGCGCGAGCCCTGGTGGTGGTCGCTGCGGATGACCATTTTTTTGATTCGATGGCCGATCCCGCTTTCGAAGTGGCGGCCTGCGGTGGCGCCAGCCGCGCCATCAGTGTCCGGCAGGGACTGAATGCTTTGCGCCAGGCCGGGGCTGAAGAGGACGACTGGGTGCTGGTGCATGACGCGGCGCGCTGCTTGGTGACGCCGGCGCAGATCAATCAACTGATCGACGCCTGCCAGCACGATGACGTCGGTGGGCTGCTGGCACACAAACTGCCGGACACGTTGAAATGCGAAGTGGAGGGCCGCGTCTGTGCCACGCTGGACCGCAGCGACAAGTGGCTGGCGCAAACCCCGCAGATGTTTCGCATCGGCCTGTTGGTGCAGGCGCTGGATGCTGCTGAAAGCGCAGGAAATGCCGTGACCGACGAATCCAGCGCCATTGAAGCGCTGGGTCTGGCCCCCAGGCTGGTGGCTGGCAGCGCGCAAAACTTCAAGGTGACGTACCCGGACGACTTTGCGCTGGCCGAAGCGATTCTGTTGAATCGGATCCGGACGGCTTGAGCCTTGCAGTCTGCTGCGCAAACCGTTCATCCCATGTTTCAAAGAAAGCCGAACCCATGAACTCACCCTCCGTTGCGACACGTCCCCCTTTTCGAATTGGCGAAGGCTGGGACACGCACGCACTGGTGCCGGGACGCAAGCTGATTCTGGGCGGCGTTGAAATCAGCCATACGCTGGGCCTGCTGGGCCATTCGGATGCCGACGTGCTGCTGCACGCCATCATCGATGCGTTGCTGGGGGCGGCGGGGCTGGGCGACATCGGCAGTCATTTTCCAGACACCGATGCGCGCTTCAAAGGCGCCGATTCGATGGTCCTGCTGCGTGAAACCGGCCTGCTGCTGGCAGGACGCGGTCACCGAATCGGCAACATCGACAGCACCATCATCGCGCAGTCGCCCAGACTGGCGCCGCATATTCCGGAAATGCGGACGCGTATTGCGCAGGCGCTGGACGTGGATGGGGCACAGGTCAATGTCAAGGCCAAAACGGCCGAAAAGCTTGGCCCGGTCGGCCAGGGCCTGAGCCTGGAAGCCCGTGCCGTGGCGCTACTTTATTGATAGCTTAAAATACACGCAGCCATTGCGCAAAGCTGTTGTTTTGGCCATAAACACGGCCCATCCTGAAGATTTCGTCTGAGCTCAGCCCCGGCGCAGCTTGATGTGTGCAGCCAGGCCGCCGGAGCCGGTGTTGGACAGGCTGAACAGCCCACCCATGCGGAGCACCGTTTTTTCGGCAATGGCCAGCCCCAGGCCTGCACCGGTCGCCTCGGTGCGGGCCACGTCGCCCCTGAAAAACGGATTGGTGAGCCGGGACAGTACCTCGGAGGCCACGCCATTGCCATGGTCGCGGATCTTCAGCAGCACCCAGGCGTCGCTGACACGCGCGGAAACATCCACCTGCGCAATGCCGGTGTCGTTGCTCCGCCCGTAACGTCTGGAATTTTCCAGCAAGTTGGAAATCACCCGTGACAGATCGACGCGGTCGGCCAGCACCCGGGTGTTTTCCGGAACACTGATGCTGACGTTCATGTCCGGGTAATCGGCCACCGCATACAGTGATTGTGCAATCACGTCGTTGAGCACGATGGCTTCCAGATGGGCTGGTTCAGGCCGTGCATAGTCGAGGAATTTGTCGATGATGGCATCGAGCTGGGCAATGTCGGCCACCATGTGCTGGCGCGCGTCAGCGTCTGCCACGCTCATTTCGGTTTCCAGGCGGAGCCGGGCCAGCGGGGTGCGCAGGTCATGCGAAATGCCGGCCAGCATCACCACCCGGTCCTGCTCGATTTTGGACAATTGCGCGGCCATCCGGTTGAAGCCGATGTTGACCTCCCGCACTTCGCTGGTTGCGACCTGCTCGTCAAGCCGGCTGGCATCGAAATCGCCGTCGCGCATCCGGCTGGCCGCAAAAGACAGCTGCTTGAGCGGCTGGTTGATCAGGCGTGCGATCACCGCAGCGCCGGCCAGCGACAAGACCACCGCCGTGACCAGCCAGATCGCCCATGTACTGGTGCGCGACGGACCCAGCTGGGAAGGATCGGTCAACAGCCAGTAAGCCTTCTTGTCGATGGAAAACCCAATCCACAGGCCTTCCTTCTGGTTCACGGCGCCGGCCACCACCGTGCCAGCGCCAAGCCGTCGGGTGAGTTCGTTGGCTATCATTTCACCAAATTCGTCGCTGACGTAAGGCTCGAAAGCATCTTTTGGGTCGCGCGTCATGATGCGGACATGTTCTTCTTCGGCCAGCGTTGTGATCAGCATGTCGCGGCCGACCGGATCGACATATCGAAGCGCTACCCGGGCGGTGTTGACCAGGGTAGCCAGCTGTTGGGCGCTCTGAATGGCGCGGGGTTCGGTTTCAAGCGTGCGGAATGTTTGCAGCCAGGCGATGATCGAGCCGAACAGCAGCAGCGCCAGAAAGAAAAAGGTCCGCCAGAACAGGTTGATTCGCCGGCGTGGACGCACCTCCAGTGGCGCAGGCGCGGTTTCAAGCGGTGACGGACGGGAGGTTTGCATGGCAAGAAGGGGGCGTCCACGGCATTCGGGATGAACCTTGAATCCGGTACGGTGCGCTGGCAGGAAAGTCGGTCATTATCACTTGACCGGGCTGATGACCGTTGACCAGCTGCCGCTGAAGGTCGGTGCCCAGAAAAAAGAAACAGGTGATCAGTTGTTGCCGTCCGGAACGAACACATAACCAATTCCCCAGACGGTCTGGATGTAGCGTGGCACCGCGGCATCGGTTTCGATCAGCTTGCGAAGGCGCGAGACCTGCACGTCGAGGCTGCGGTCAAACGGCTCGAATTCCCGGCCTCGAGCCAGTTGCGCCAGTTTTTCACGTGACAGCGGCTGGCGCGGATGGCGCACCAGCGTCTTGAGCATGGCGAATTCACCGGTGGTCAGCGGCAGTTCCTCGCCATTTTTCTGCAGTGTGCGCAGGCTCATGTCGAAAGAGAACGGGCCGAAGGTGATGACCTCCTGGTCGCTCGACGGTGCGCCCGGCACTTCGGCGGTGGGACGGCGGCGCAGCACGGCGTGGATGCGGGCCAGCAGTTCGCGCGGGTTGAAAGGCTTGGCCAGGTAGTCGTCGGCGCCGACTTCCAGTCC
>JBBSRS010000204.1:0-5187 GCA_038242795.1 Burkholderiales bacterium | reverse complement strand
TGTGAGCGGAGGAAACATGACGCGGTTCTTGAAAGTGACACCGCCGATGATGATCGGTTCCAGTAGTTTCATGACGAGTTACCTTCTCTGTTTAATCTGAAGAGGATATGGGAACGATTGCGGGGTACCGTCCCTTTCAATGTATGAGAGCTACCTCCTGGCAACATCCATCGGAATCAGCAGTCAACCTTACCTTAGCAAAGCCAAGGTAGCATCGCTACTTGCAATGCCGGTGGTTTGTTTTGCTACTCGGCGGTTGCACTTTGCAGCTTGCTGGGCTCCCCTCACCAGCCGCTTTCGAGCGCGGACGCCAAGGACTGCTTTTGGCCGAATCCGGTAGATCGCGCTGCCAACGTCAATGACCGCTCTCGCTAGTTCAAAAAACCAACCTTGCTTGGCCGCTCTGCTATTCCCAACCGCGCCACCCCTTCCAGCAAAGTCTCTGCAACCCATTCCAGCTTGTATCAAAATGACCAGTCAGATGACTGGTTAAAAAAGGGAGGTTTCCATGAATGTATGGCCTGTTCAAGACGCAAAAGCGCGTTTCAGTGAATTGCTCGATGCCTGCCTGGCAGAGGGGCCGCAGATGGTCACCCGCCGGGGAGCTGAAGCGGCTGTGCTGGTGCCGGTGCCTGAGTGGAAACGCTTGCAGTCGACCGCCAAGCCATCGCTGAAGGCGCTGCTTTTGTCGGATGCTGCCCGCACCGAGTTGTTGGTGCCGCCACTTTTCCGACTTCGGTGTCGAGCTTTTCAACCCTTTTGAATCCGTTTGAAACAAGCGCCAGCGGCCAGTTCGTAAAACGATGCGCTACATCCCCTGAGAAAGCCCACCAACCATGAACCCACTGACGCTGCACCCTTTGAACGACCAAGTGGTTCGCGTGCTCGACAGCCAGGGCGACTGCGTGGGCCATCTCAAGCGGATTGGCGCCGAGTGGAAGTTCAAGGCCATCGGTTACGACGCCAGCGGCGCGGTCATTCCGGGTGGCGGGCCGCTGACCGACCGGCACAACATGCGCTTTGCGGTTCTGGATGCAGCCCTGGTCGTCGCCTCGTTGTCAGGCTTTTGAATAAAACAGGCTGCTTGCGCAATGCGGATGGGCGTTGATAGCTATGTTTTCAGGAGTGCCGGCCGGTTGACGTGCAGCCGCCAAGAACAGCGGCCCGGCGCCGTTCAGGCCTTGAGTTTCCAGCCGGTGCGAAAAATCCACCAGATCGTGCCCAGGCACAGCGCCAAGAAGCCCAGGATGGCGGCCACGCTGACGCCCACGTTGACATCGGCCACGCCGTAAAAGCTCCAGCGAAAGCCGCTGATCAGGTAGACCACCGGGTTGAACAGCGCGACTTTTTGCCACAGCGGCGGCAGCATGTTGATCGAGTAAAACGCCCCGCCCAGAAAGGTCAGCGGCGTCACCACCATCAGCGGCACGATCTGCAGTTTCTGGAAGTTGTCCGCCCACAACCCGATGATGAAACCGAACAGGCTGAAGGTCACGGCGGTCAGCAGCAAAAAGCACAGCATCCAGAACGGGTGCGCGATGCTGTAGGGCACAAACAGGCGCGCCGTCACCAGGATCAGCAGGCCCAGCAGCACCGACTTGCTCGCCGCCGCGCCGACATAGCCCATCACCACCTCCATGGACGACACCGGCGCCGACAGCAGTTCGTAAATCGTGCCCGACCACTTCGGCATGTAAATGCCAAAGGCCGAGTTGGAGATGCTTTCGTTCAGCAGCGACAGCATGACCAGGCCGGGAATGATGAACGCGCCGTAGCTGCCTGGCGTCACCGCGCATGACGGTCTATAACACGCTCAAGCGTTTGAACATGGCAAATTCCTTTTTTGAAAGTGTGGGCATCAGCACGGGTGCTGCTGAATGCAAACCCCATGGTGACGGCCGGGCGACTGCAAGAGGGTGGTTGCCCGGACTGTCAGGCTGGCGCTTTGCCTTCAAACCCGTTCAAAGTCGATAAAGCTTTTTTCAGCATCAACCGCCACCAGCTTGACGCGCACGTTGTCACCCACGTCCAGCCCTTCAAAGCCGCGCACCACCCGGCCTTCGAGCAGCGGGCGGCTGATGCGCACGAACGTGCCCTTGGCTGCCGCGCCGGTCACCATGCCGTCGAATACCTCGCCCAGGCGACCGTGCAGCAGCCACGCGCCTGCGGCCTTGAGCACCTGGCGCTCGACCTTGCTGGCGTTGTCTTCCTGCAGCGTGCAGTGTTGGGCAATGGCGGTGAGCTGCTCGGCTGTATAAGGCGGCGCTTCGCCCGCAATGGCAGCTTTCAGCAGGCGCTGCGTCACCAGATCAGGAAAGCGCCGGTTGGGCGCGGTGGAATGCGCGTAGTCGTTCACCGCCAGCCCGAAGTGGCCCCATGTTGCCGTGCCAGGCGCACCGGGCACCGAAGCTGGTGCGGCTGCGTACTCGCCCGAACCCAGCATCTTCACCACCGCCAGCGACAAATCGGCAAAGCCGGCTGCATCGGCCAGGCGGCGCGCACTCAGAAAACCGTCCAGCGCCAGCGCATCGGGCTGCGCCGGCAGCGCCACGCCGTAGCTGGCCGCCAGGCCCACCAGCCGATCCCAGCGGCGCGGTGCCTGCAGCAGGCGGCGCAAGGACGGGAAACCTTTTTCCACCAAATAGCGCGCCGTCGCGCCATTGGCGGCAATCATCAGGTCAGCAATCAAGTCCTTGGCGCGATTTTTTTCGTCGGCGCGCAGGTCTACCAACTCGCCGTTGTCATTGAACACCGGGCGTGCCGACAGGGTGCTGATATTGAGCGCGCCGCGCGCGTGCCGCCATTGCCGCAGGGCTTTAGCCAAAGTGTCGTGCAGCCGAATCTGTGCCTCCAGCCCCGGCACGCTGGCCAACTGCGCCGGAGCGGGCGCCTCGCCGTCCAGCCAGGCCGATACGCCGTCGTAGGTGAGCTTGGCGCGGTTCAACACCCAGGCCCGATACACGCTGGAAGATGAGACCGTGCCGTCGGCCGCCACCTGCATGTCCACCACCACCGCCAGGCGCTCCTGGCCTTCGTGCAGCGAGCTGTGGTCGGTTGACAGCACCTCGGGCAGCATCGGAAACACGCCGGCCGCCGTGTACACCGAGGTGGTGTTGACGGCCGCATGCGCATCGACTGCGCCCCCAGGCCGCACCAGCGTGTCCACGTCGGCCACCGCCACGCGCAGGCGCGAGACGCCGTCGGCCATCGGCTCGGCCACGCTGAGCTGATCCAGGTCGCGGGTGTCGTCGTTGTCGATGGAAAACCAGGTCAGCTGGCGCAGGTCGGCAATGTCGCCGTGGCCAGCTTGAATATCGGCCGGGCGCGCGTTTTCGGCCTCTTGCAAGGCCTGCGGTGCAAAGGCGGGCAGCAAGCCCCGGCTGCGCATGGCTTCAATGGCGATCTGGTGCAGGTTGATGGGGTTCATGGAATGGCCGTGGTTGAGTTGGCTCACTTTACCCGCTGGTTGGGTTGACGGGCTGCCGTGCCGCGTGTCGGGCGGCGCAGCGGTCAGGTCTTTGGGCAAGGTTGGGCTTGAGACGGGCGGTGACCCTGCCGAATTCAATGTTATTCAATCAGCGGGAGCCGACATGCAAGTGGGCCGGGCGAATTCACACAGTCGACCAGGAGCGGCCCATCACTGAATGAAATCGAGCACCCGCTCAAGACTGGAAGCCGTCATTTACTTAGAGCTTGTCGTCAGCTGCTTTCGACCCAAAGCGGGCTCCCTGCATCTGAGAATGCGGTCGCTGGCTCTGGATCCTGATAGACCCTCTGAGCAGCCATTCAACCTATCCCGCTGGGTTCCTCTGCGGAAAGCAGTCGATCAAAGAAACGCCATTCGAGTTGATCTCAACTCAAACAGCCCTTTCATTGCGCAATATTCGAACCAGGAGAGACATTTTTTGCGGTATTTGCGTCCTATTTCAAAGCGCATTCGCCGCGTCATAGGCTGTTTTGGTGGCGTATGAAATATCGGCAACTTCGCGGCAATCACCGACCATGACGACCTCCACGCCTTGCTCAATCAGCGCTGCAGTGTCGAATGTGACAGGGCGAGCGCCACTGGCGATGACGACACTGTCGCAGGGTATTTTCACGACCTTGCCGTCCTGGTCCGTGCAGACCAGTTGGCCCAACGCAATTTCCAAGACCTTATGCCCCGTGTATTGCTTGACCCCGAATTTTCTGTAGTTTTCGAGCATTGTGGGTAAAACAGTGGTGCTCAGGCCGCTGGCAATCTGCCTCTGCATTTCCACGACGAAGACCTTGTAACCCTGCGCACCAAGGTGCTCGGCCGTCTCGCAACCGACCACGCCGCCACCCACAATTGCCACGCGCCCGGATACGTCCTGCTCTCCTGCAAGCACC
Organism: Burkholderiales bacterium; assembly: GCA_038242795.1. GTDB lineage: Bacteria > Pseudomonadota > Gammaproteobacteria > Burkholderiales > Burkholderiaceae_C > Polaromonas. The sequence goes on along the minus strand of JBBSRS010000204.1, from coordinate 816 downwards.
TTCCACGCATCCCGCACATTCGGGCCATGTACGCCGGGGATCGGGGGTGTGAAGCTCGACGCGCCGACCGCCAGGATCACTGCGTCGGGCGCCAACGTGAGCACGCCTTCCTGGGTGGCTGTTTCGCCCAGGCGCAGTTTTACGCCCCCGCAGCGTACCGCGTGGACAAGATCTTCTGTGGCGCGGCGTATTTCTATCTTGCGCGGCGGCACGTCGGCGATGTTCAACTGCCCGCCCAGCTGGTCTTCTTTCTCGAACAGCGTGACGCTGTGCCCCTTTTTCGCAGCCACCCGCGCAGCCTCAAGCCCTGCAGGGCCGCCGCCGATGACCACTACGTTTTTCGCTGCCTTGGCGGGTGTGATGATGCGGGTTTCCTCATAACCGTTCTCGGGATTGACCACGCAGGCGATGAACCCGCGGTTCAGGACAGCGTCGACGCAGCCTTCGTTGCACGAAATGCACCGGACGATGTCGCCAGCCTTTCCCGCAGCGGCCTTGTTCGCCCAGTAAGGGTCGGCCAGTAGCGCACGGCCAATTCCGATCATGTCGGCCTTGCCGGACTGCAGCACACCTTCGCCCATTTCGGGGTCGATGATGCGCCCCGACGTGCTGACCGGGATAGCGACGGCCTTTTTCACCGCGCCGGTGATATCCGCAAAGAAACAGTAGGGCTGGACACCCATCGGCGGGATCGTGTCGGCCATGTTGCCCGTGTGGTTGGCCTGCCCCACATGCAGCATATCGACGCCAGCGTCCTCAAGGCATTTCGCGAACTCTGGCGCGTCGACCTCGTCAATGCCGCCTTTGCCGCGCTCT
>JBBSRS010000203.1:0-5210 GCA_038242795.1 Burkholderiales bacterium | reverse complement strand
TGTCGTCGTCCATGCACCGCGACGATTTTTCGCAGCGCGGGCTGTCGTCCAGCGGCCAGACGGTGCTGCCCTTTGATGTCAATGGCGCGCACCTGGTCGTCGTCGACGATGTGCTGTACACCGGCCGCACAATCCGCGCCGTGCTCAACGAACTGTTCGACTATGGCCGTCCTGCCAGCGTCAGGCTGATGGTGCTGGTGGACCGGGGCGGGCGAGAACTGCCGGTGCAGGCCGACCTGGCCGTGGCGCGCGTCACCCTGCCGGCTTCGCAAACGCTGGAACTGGCGCGCACCGACGACGGCCGGTTCCGGTTTCGCCTGCAGGATAGTCAAACCCCCGCCTGAACTGAAAGCGCAAGAGGAACCCAACGCGTGCTGTACCGACGAAACCCCCAACTCAACAAGAACGGCGAGCTGATCCACCTGCTGTCCACCGAAGGCCTGTCCAAAGCCATCCTGACGCAGATTCTGGACACCGCCGCCAACTTCGTGTCCGTGAGCAGCCGCGAGGTGAAAAAAGTCCCGCTGCTGCGGGGCAAGACCGTGTTCAACCTGTTTTTTGAAAACTCCACCCGCACCCGCACGACGTTTGACATCGCCGCCACGCGGCTGTCGGCCGACGTCATCAACCTGGACATTGCCCGCTCGTCGGCGTCCAAGGGCGAGTCGCTGTTGGACACCATCGCCAACCTGAGCGCCATGGCGGCCGACATTTTTGTGGTGCGCCACAGCGAATCGGGCGCGCCCTACCTGATCGCCCAGCATGTGGCGCCGCATGTCCACGTCGTCAATGCCGGCGATGGCCGCCATGCACACCCGACGCAGGGCCTGCTCGACATGTACACCATTCGCCATTACAAGAAGGATTTCAGTAACTTGACTGTCGCCATCGTCGGCGACGTGCTGCATTCGCGGGTAGCGCGCTCTGACATCCATGCGCTGACCACGCTCGGTTGCGCCGAAGTGCGGGTGGTTGGACCCAAAACGTTGGTGCCGTCCGACATGGCGCAGATGGGCGTTCGCGTGTGCAACACGCTTGAAGAAGGCATCAAGGACGCTGACGTGGTCATCATGCTGCGGCTGCAAAACGAACGCATGACCGGCGCACTGCTGCCCAGCAGCCAGGAGTTTTCAAAAAGCTTTGGCCTGAGCCCTGAAAAGCTGCAACTGGCCAAACCGGACGCCATCGTGATGCATCCCGGTCCGATCAACCGGGGCGTGGAAATCGATTCAGCCGTGGTCGATGGCGCGCAGAGCGTCATCCTGCCGCAGGTGACGTTCGGCATTGCGGTGCGCATGGCCGTGATGGGCATCGTTGCAGGGAATGAATCTTGAGCCCCCACGGTCGCCCACTGCGTGTGGCTTCCTGCCCCCCGAGGGGGCCGCTGCGCCTGCGGCCTGGCAAAGCCAGTTCCGCGGCCCCTGCTGGTATGCAGGAAGAGGCCCTGCCATGCATGCAGCAGGGCGGTTTCACTGGGGTCAGCTTGCTGCTCGGACCTGCATTTTCATTTTTCACGTCTCAAAAAATCAAATGAAGCTTCTGATTAAAAACGGCCGTGTCATCGATCCCGCCACCGGCTTTGACCAGATTGGCGACCTGGCGATTGCCGCCGGGCGCATCGTCTCGCTGAATGGTGGACTGACCGATTTCACCCCGAACAAGACCATCGACGCCACTGGCTGCATCGTCGCCCCCGGCCTGATCGACCTGTCGGCGCGGCTGGGCGAGCCTGGCCATGAGCATGAAGGCATGCTGGAAAGCGAACTGGCCGCTGCCGTGGCTGGCGGCGTGACCAGCCTGGTGTGTCCGCCCGACACCGACCCGGTGCTCGATGAGCCTGGCCTGGTGGAAATGCTCAAGTTCCGTGCCGAAAAGATGCACCAGTCGCGTGTCTTTCCCTTGGGCGCCCTGACGCGGGCTCTGAAGGGCGAGTCCCTGACCGAGATGGTCCAGCTGACCGAATCGGGTTGCGTGGGCTTCAGCCAGGCCGAGGTGCCGCTGGCCAACACACAGGTGCTGATGCGTGCCCTGCAGTACGCGGCCACGTTTGGCTATTCGGTCTGGCTGCGTCCGCAGGAAGTTCATTTGGGCAAGGGCGTGGCCGCCAGCGGGGCGCTGGCCACGCGCCTGGGGCTGAGCGGCGTTCCGGTGGCGGCGGAAACGATTGCCCTGCACACGATTTTCGAGCTGGTGCGCGCCACCGGGGCGCGTGTCCACCTGTGCCGCATCAGCAGCGCAGCCGGCGTGGCGCTGGTGGCCCGTGCCAAGTCCGAGGGCCTGGACGTGACCTGCGACGTCAGCATCAACAGCCTGCACCTGACCGATGTGGACATTGGCTACTTCGACAGCCGGATGCGCCTGGACCCGCCGCTGCGCCAGCAGCGCGACCGCGATGCGCTGCGTCAGGGGCTGCTCGACGGCACCATCGATGCGCTGGTGTCCGACCACACGCCGGTGGGCGCGGATGCCAAGACCCTGCCGTTCGCCGAAGCCGAGGCCGGCGCCACCGGTCTCGAACTGCTGCTGGGCCTGGCCTGCAAATGGGGCGTGGAAAGCGGCGCGGGCATGCGCCGGGCGCTGGCCGTGCTGACCAGCCAGCCGGCGCGCGTGCTGGGCCCGGCGCTGGGCACGCTGCAGGCCAGCGCGGGCCGGCTGGTCAAGGGCGGCGTCGCCGATATCTGCGTGTTCGACCCTGCCGGCGAGTGGACGGTCGAGCCCGCCGCCTTGCGCAGCCAGGGCAGGCACACCCCGTTTTCAGGGCATGCCCTGCCAGGCACCGTGCGCCACACGCTGGTCGGCGGGCAGCTCGCCTTCGAGCGCGCCTGAGCCATGCCGGCGGGCTGTTTTCCGCTGGCCGGTCATCCATCTGCAGGTGACTGATGCGGCGCATCCGGGCCTGCTGGCGTTTGCTGCGCGTTTTTTTGCATATTCTGCTCGGCCTGTGGATTGCCGCCGTGCGCCTGCCGCGCCTGCAGCCGGTTGCCCAAAGTGCCCAGGTCCAGGTCTGGTCGCTGGCGCTGCTGGGCCATATCGGCATCGCGCTGGAAGTTCGCGGCCAGCCGCCGCTGCTCGGACCGGTGCTGCTGGTTGCCAACCACATCTCCTGGCTCGACATTCCGGTGATGCACGCCGCGCGGCATTGCCGTTTTGTTTCCAAGTCCGACATCAAGGACTGGCCGCTGGTCGGCACGCTGGCCACGGCCGCCGGCACGCTGTACATCGAGCGCAGCTCGCGCCGCGATGCCCTGCGCGTGGTGCAGCTGATGCGCGATGCGCTGCTGGCCGGCGAGGTGCTGGCGGTGTTCCCCGAAGGCACCACGGGCGATGGCTTGAGCTTGATGCCCTTTCATGCCAACTTGCTGCAGGCTGCCGTGTCGGCGAATGCAACCGCCCAGCCCGTGGGCCTGCGCTTCATGGACAAGGCCAGCGGCCAGCCCAGCCATGCGCCGAGCTATGTGGGCGACGACACCTTGCTGGGCTCGATCTGGCGCACTTTATGTGCGCCGCCGATGGTGGCGGTGGTGCATTACGGCGAGCCCGAACAGGCTGCGGGGCGCGGCCGGCGTGCCTGGAGCGAACAGTTGCGCGGCCGTGTGGATGGCTTGCGCCGGGGCTGAGGCCTTGCCTGATTCGATATTAAGCCTGTCTGGCTGGGCGGCGGTTTGCCTGGCGAGGTAGCCGGACTGCTTGCAGCTTTGCAAACCCTGCGGGATTGATCCGGAACAAGAAAGCCTCAGGCCTGAATGATTTTTGCTACTGAATCAATAGCTGGAAGTGCCGGTGGAAGATGCGCAACAGGCATTTTTTCCTTTGAATTTTCACCCATTTCACGCACAAAGGTCACCACGTGGTCCACTTCGGCCCGGATGCCCACCCATTCGCCGACCGCATGGTCATGGTGGCTGGGCACATGCGCCAGCAACGCTTCGCCGCTGGCCAGTTGCATGGTGTACAAAAACTCAGAGCCACGAAACGACTTGCGGATGATCCGGGCCTTCACCGGCGCGTTGTCGTCGTGCACGATGTCGTCGGCGCGCAGCAGCACATCGCATTCGCCGTCCGGGTAGCTCGACGGCAGCGGGCATTCGTCCAGCCCCACCAGGTCGCCCAGCGGGGTGCGCGCCACCACGCCGCTTGGCTGGTGCATCAAGGTGGCCGGCACAAACACGCCGTGGCCGATGAAGTCGGCGACGAAGCGGGTGGCCGGCCGGTGGTACAGCGCATAGGCGTCTTCCCACTGGTGCAGGTGGCCTTCATGCATCACGCCAATGCGGTCGCCGATGGCAAAGGCTTCGAGCTGGTCGTGCGTCACGAACAGGGCGGTGGCGCCTGCTGCCTTCAGAATGCCGCGCACTTCATGCGCCAGCCGTTCGCGCAGGTCGACATCGAGGTTGGAAAACGGCTCGTCGAGCAACAGCAGGCGCGGCCCCGGTGCCAGTGCCCGGGCCAGCGCCACACGCTGCTGCTGCCCGCCCGACAGCTCATGGGGAAAAACCTTGTGGGCATGGCCCATGCCGACCAGTTCCAGCACTTCGTCAACGCGCCGGCTGCGGGCCAAAGCGCTCAGGTGGTTCAGGCCAAAGGACACGTTGCGGGCCACGTCAAGGTGCGGAAACAGCGCGTAATCCTGGAACACCATGCCGATCTGGCGCGACTCGGGCGGCAGATGAAACTGCGGGCTGCTGACAATTTGCCCGGCCAGCCGGATGCTTCCCGAATGCGCGTGTTCCAGTCCGGCGACGGCGCGCAGCAGCGTGGTCTTGCCGCAACCCGACGGGCCGATCAGCACGCCGATTTCACCGGCCTGCAGGTTAAACGACACGCCATCGACCGCCGCATGGCGGCCGCCTGCGTAATGCACGCCGAGTTGGGAGACTTCGAGAAACATGGGTTGATTGTAGATGCTTACAATTCTCATTTGCAGTAACTGGCTGCAAACACCACAGCGCGAGCGGGCAGGGCAGGGGCCGGCCGGCAGCCGCCTTCCATCGGGTTTCCATGTTCCGACGACTTTTTTTTCGCTTTGTTCCTTCCGCTTTTTTGCTGCTGCTGGTGGCATTCCTGACGCTGCCGGTGCTGGCCGTGGCGCTGTCCTGGCTCGAATTCGACGCCCCGGCGCGCTCCATCCTGACGCAGATGCTGCAGACCGTGCTGCCGGACTACACCTGGACGTCGCTGTTGCTGTGCGGGCTGGTCGGCGCGGGCGTCGC
>JBBSRS010000202.1:0-5223 GCA_038242795.1 Burkholderiales bacterium | reverse complement strand
CGCGACAGCACCTTGGTGTCGATGTGGTAGGCCCACAGGAAGTTGTTGACGTGCTGGCCACTGTCCTCGCCAATGAACAGCGTGCGCATCTTCTCGGAAAACTTCAGGTTGTCGGGGTTGGCGATCTTGTTGGGGTTGGCGGTGTTGCCGAGCGCGTCGGCCGCGATGTCCTCACCGGCCAGCAGGGCCTGGGTGTCCACCGGCATCCATTCGCTGTTGATCGCCGTGCCCTTGTCGTCCTTTTGGCCGCCCTTGAGGTTCAGTGCCATCACGGCGCCCGCCACCAGCGCCTTGGGCACGGCGATGCCGTTGCCTGGGACATTGGCCTTGTCGCCCGCCACCATGGACGCCTGGATATTTTGCAATGCCGAATAGGCCACCTTGTCCTTGATATTGACCGTCGTCCCTTCCATCTTGGTAAATCCCATGCTTGCGCCTACAAACGCAGCGTAGCGGTGGGTTTCAAGAAAGGCGGCGGCTTTTTCCATGCCGGGCTTGAGCTTGATCCACTCGGCCTTGCCGTTGGAAACCACTTTTTTGAACGCGGCGTCCACCGGGTCGGTGCTGCGCACGTCCATGATGTCGGTGGGCTGGATACCGCCATCCACCAGAGCGCGGACTTCAGCGCTGGTGGCGCTGCCCAGCTTGATCCAGGTCAGCGCGGCGGCGGCATCGCCTGGGACGATGGAAAACCCCTTTCCCACCTTGGCGACGTACAGCGAACCGGCGGACAGGTCTTTTTCCTGGTCGGCCACAAACACGAAGTAGCCGCTGTTGGTGGCGTCGTCGCCCATGAACACGGTCCGGTTGTCGGGCATCACCTGCACCAGTTCGTGCGAAATGCGGCCGAGGTTGTAGTGCTTTTTGATGGAGGCGGTGCCGTCAGCGTTGACGGTCACTTCGGGCAGGTGGCCGTAGTTGTAGGGGTTGGCTTTGGCCGCGTCGCCGTACAGGTTCTTGCTGAAGTCGTCCATGAAATTCTTGCTGCGCAAGGCGAAGGCATCGGGCTCATACTCCTCGCTCGACAAATGGGTGCCCCAGGGCGAGAGGCTGGCGCCACAGGTGATCCACAGGCCATTGACACCGGACGTGTCCACGTTGTGGTATTTCACCAGCGACAGCTTGCCGGTCGTGAGGTTCTGGTCGAGCGTCAGCACCGCGATGGGGGAAGGCAGCTTGCCGTACATGCCCGTCACCTCATCCTGGGCCGTGCTGGTGTATTCGAACTGGACCACGGCAAACACGGCATTGCCGGTGACGCCAACGACCTGGGCACCCGGCACCGTCAGCAGCGACGTGCCGTCGGGTGCGTCGGAAAAGAACTGCCGCGCCTTGCCCGCCACGGTGTTGTCCATGATGGGCTGGTTGTGGATGTCGTAGTAGCCGCCGGACAGCGTCTTGCCGCCCTTGCCGTCGGACACCAGGTCACCGGTGACGAAGAAAGGCTGGTAGGCCAGCTTGAAATCAAGCTTGCTGCTGTCGCTGTAGTTGACCGTCATCGTCGAGCCGACGGTGGTCGTGGCCATGGCGGCCGGATTCGCCAGTGTCGGCGCCGGCATGGAGGAAAAACTCACGCCGCTGTAACTGGCGACTGGGGCCGCAAACGCCTCATCGCCACCGCCGCAGCCGGCCAGCAGGAAGCTTCCGGAAAAAGTGGTCGACAAGGGCAGCATGGGGGCACCCGCAAAGAATTGCATGGCACGGCGACGGGACAGGGTGGCAACAGGTTTCATGGGTTGTTCGCTCCGGGCAAATAAGGCTGCGCGCGGCGAAGAGGCCGGCGTCAGCGGGGTGAATCACCCGCGTACTGTCGCCTGTCCATGTTTCAACTTGATGACACCCCGCCGTGCCCGGCGCGCGCTCAGTCGCGCACACAGCGCGCCACCAGCGGCTGCTGCAGGTACTGCAGCAGCGCCTCGCGCCCGCCCGCACCCGCGCCAAACTCGGCGCGCAGACGCGGGTTGCTGTAGACCGTCTGGGTGCCCTGGCCGCCGGCATCGCGCAGCAGCACATCGTCGCCGCGCGCGCCTTTCAGCACGGCGGTGTCGTTGACAAACCGGACCGTGAACTGCAGGCCCTGCTCGCAGCGGTACACCGGGTTGGATCCGCTGGCCGACGTCCCGCCGCCTGTCAGGCCGGCGCAACCGGTCAGTGCCGCTGCACCTGCCAGTGTCATGCATGACGCCATGCGTTTGCCCAGTAGTTTGTTCATGTTCCCGTCTTTCAATGTTTATTTGGGCCACAGCGCCCACAAGCGCAGCGGCTGGTTGACGCGCGACGCCAGCAGGCCGGCGTCCACACCGGTGCCGGCAAAATAATCGGCCCGCACCGCGCCGACGATGGCGCTGCCGGTGTCCTGCGCCAGCACCAGCTTTTGCAGGTTGGCCGCGCCGCCGCGCGACGCGAGCCAGACCGGCGTGCCATACGGAATGCTGCCCGGATCGACGGCAATCGAACGGCCTGGCGTCAGCGGCACGCCCTGCGCGCCCTTGGGACCAAAGGCGGCGTCGAATTCACTCAGCGGCTGCTCCTGGAAAAAGGTGTAGCGCGGGTTGCTCCAGAGCATTTGCTGCACGCGCTGGGGGTTTTTAAAGGCCCAGACCTTGGTCGATTCCACCCACGGCGCGAGCATCTTGCCTTCGCCCTGGTCCGCCAGCCACTGGGTGACACTGCGAAAAGGCTGCTCGTTCGACCCGGCATACGCCACCCTGACGACACGCTGCGAGCCGTCAGGTTCGGTGATGTTCAGCCTGCCCGAACCCTGGATGTGCAGCGACATCACCTCGACGGGGTTGTCCACCCAGGCAATCTCGCGCCCCTGCAGGGCAGCCCGCGCTTCGGGCAGGGTGTCGATTTCCTGGCGCGAAAACCACGGCTTGCGGCTGCCCAGGGTGGCCGGCGTGCGGTAAACCGGCACCGCGAAGCCGCCGCCCGGCCGGCGGCTGGCCTTGAGCACCGGCTCGTAGTAGCTGGTCAGCAGGCCGTCGGCGCTGCCCTGCAGGGATTCGACCCGGTAGGGCTGGAGCCGGGCGACCATCCAGTCGCGCTGTTCCTGCGCCGAAGCGATGCTCAGACGCCGCTCTTCGCTGCACAAGGGGGCAAACACCGGACCGGGCCGCTCGCAACTCTTGATCCAGGCGTTCCAGGCTTCAAACAGGCTGTCTTCTTCAAAGCCCGGCAACTCGGCCCAATGCACCGGAACCCAGCGGCTCTTGCCCAGGAGACGGGGCGGCGGCAGCGGCCCGGCATCGCCCGGACGCACACTGGCCGGTACGGAAGCGCCGCCCGGCAGGGACGCGGGCGGCAAAGGCACGCTGGTGCAGGCGGCCAGGAATGCGGCGATGGCGATAATCGACACCTTGCGCCATGACGGCCTCAACCCCCTTGGCCGCTTCAGGCTTGCTGCTGCTTTCCAGGAACCAATCATGGCCTTGCTTTTACTCGAAGCGCTCGGTGCGCTGCTGCTGCTGGTGTTCATTGTGTGGTGGACGATGTTTTCGGGCCGTCAAAAAGGCGAACTGAAGGACGAATCGGCGCGCGAGGCGCCAGACCCTGAGAAAGAAAAAAAATAAGCCGCCATCTGCTACAGATTGCGCAGCAGATTGGCCAGCTCGACCGCCGACTTGACGCCCATTTTCTCAAAAACCCGGGCACGGTGCACTTCGACGGTCCGCACGCTGATGTCGAGCTGGTCGGCCACCAGCTTGTTCGGCAACCCTTCGACCACCAGTTGCATCACCGCGCGCTCGCGCTCGGTCAGGCTGTCGAGCTGGGCGCGCAGGCCGGTGGACTGGTTGTGCTGGACCAGCGCGGCCGCCGACTGGCTGAGCGCCTGCTCGATGCGGTCCACCAGCGCATTGTCGGAAAACGGTTTTTCAAAAAAATCAAACGCGCCGCGCTTGACCGAGTCAACAGCGGTCGGCACATCGGCATGGCCGGTCAGGAAAATGACCGGCAGGGTGGGCAACAGGCCGTAGGCAATCAGCTTTTCAAACATCGCCAGTCCGCTGAGTCCGTTCATGCGCACATCGAGCAGCACGCACGATGGCGAGCGCACCACGAAGCCCTGTGACACCCGGTCGTCGAAGGCTTCGCCGCTGGCAAACGACTCGCTGGGCAAGCGCCGGGAGCGCAGCAACCAGGCCAGCGCGTCGCGCACGCCCTTGTCGTCGTCCACGATGTAGACGGTGGCATTGTGAATCGGTTCCATCTCAGCTTTCTCCGGGCGTGTTGCACGGTGCGGCCCCGGTTGCCGGCGCAGCAGCAGCCACCGGCAGGGTAAAACTGAAAATGGTACCTTGCGGCTGGACGCTTTCATAGCCGAGAAAACCGCCATGTTGCTCGATCACCGTGCGGCACAGGCTCAGGCCCAGGCCCATGCCTTCTTTCTTGGTGGTGAAAAAGGGGGTGAAGAGCTGCCGGGCCACCTCGGCGGAAATGCCGTCACCCTGGTCGATCACGGCAAACTCGATCCACTGGCTGTGCGCATTCGAGGCGGCCGGCCGGATGCGCAAGGTCAGCACCTTGCCGGACAGCGCCAGCGCCGGCTGGCCGGTTTCGTCGCTGCTGTGCATGGCCTGCATGCCGTTGCGCGCCAGGTTCAGCAGCACCTGCTCGACCATGGTGCGGTCGCACAGCACCGGCGGGCAGGTTTCATCGACTTCCAGGCTGATGCGCACGCCGAGCTTGCGTGCCTGCAGGATCACCAGCGGCATGATGGCGTCCAGCAGCGCGCGCGGCGCCACCGCCTCGCGCACCCGCTCGCTGCGGCGCACAAAGTCATGCACGCTCTTGATCACCTTGCCGGCGCGCTCGGCCTGCTCGGCAATGCGGCCCATCGCCAGCCGCAGGTCGTCGGACAGGGCCGGCGCATCCGGCGGCTGGTCGCCCGTCGACGCATCTGCCAGAAGGTTGAGCGAGCCGGTGGCGTAGCTTGAAATGGCCGCCAGCGGCTGGTTCAGCTCATGGCTCAGCAGGGACGCCATTTCGCCGACCATCGCCAGCCGGGCGCTGGCCTGCAGGCGGTCGTGGCTGGCACGCGAGACTTCTTCGGTTCGGCGCTGCTCGCTGACATCGAGAATGGCGCTCATCCAGCCAGTGTGCTTGCCCAGGGCATTGATCAGCGGCGCTTCCATGATGAGCACCGGAAACCGGGTGCCGTCCTTGCGCATGAACACCGACTCGTGGCCCTCGCGCGGCAGGTGGTTGCCGGCCAGGCGCATT
>JBBSRS010000201.1:0-5244 GCA_038242795.1 Burkholderiales bacterium | reverse complement strand
GGTGAAAGCCTACGCCGCCAGGCGCTGAAAACCCACAGGGTCCTGCGCCGGACACGGCCATATTGGGAATGCCCTCCCTTTGAACACCGCGAGCATTGCCATGAACCTTTCCCCGTCCGAACCGGTCATCGTCATGGGCGCTTCGGCGGGCGGCGTGAACGCGATCCTTGAACTGGCCCCCGCCCTGCCGCGTGACTTTCCCGCACCCATTTTGTTTGTGCAGCACATTGGCGCGCACCCCAGCGAGTTGTGGAAACTGGTGAGCGCGCGCGGCCCGAACGCGGCCGTCACTGCCGCCGATGGCGATTTGCCGCAACCCGGCACCATTTATATCGCGCCGCCAGACCAGCACATGCTGCTCGACGGCCCGGTCATCCGGCTGTCGCGCGGCCCCAAGGAACACCATGCGCGGCCGGCCATCGACCCGTTGTTCCGCTCGGCCGCGCTGGACTACGGGCCGCGCGCCATCGGCGTGGTGCTGACCGGCATGCTCGACGATGGCAGCGCCGGCCTGCGCGCCATCAAGGACTGCGGCGGCACGGCCGTGGTCCAGGACCCGGCCGATGCGCATGCGCCGAGCATGCCCCAGAGCGCCCTGGCCTGCGTCGCTGCAGACCATGTGGTGCCGCTGGCGGCGCTGGGGCCGCTGCTGTACCAACTGGCCAGCCGCCCGGCGGGGGTGGACGGCGCCATCGCCATCACGGAACCGTCCACCCCACTGCGCCGGGAGCATGCCGTCAGCCTGGGGCGCCATGGAATGGAAAACCTCAAGACCATTGCCAGCCCCTCGCCGTTTACCTGCCCCGATTGCGTCGGCGTGCTGTTCGAACTGCATGACCAGCGCCCATTGCGCTACCTCTGCCATACCGGCCATGCGTTCAGCATCCGCAGCCTGGCCTACCAGCAGGAAGCAGTGTCCGACGCGGCCTTGTGGACCAGCCTGCGGGTGCTGCAGGAAAAGGAGGCGGTGTTGCGGCGGCTGGCGCAGGCCCGGCACACGGTCAACCCCCAGAAAGCACAGGACGCACTGCGCGAGGCCGATGCGATAGCCGATTTGTGCAATGCGGTTCGCAGGCTGACCAGGCATGCGCCCGGCGCCGAAGGGACCGGTTGAGGTGACACGCGACCAGGCACATTTCAGTCCGGCGCCCGCTGGTGTGGCGACCGATCGCCAGCCTTGACAGACCCAGCAAGCTCCGGCGCATCAACGGGAACCTGCCACTACAACGCAGGAAGTCCTCCGATCAACACGGTATCCCCCGTCATCACCCGTGATGCACGCAGACGGCGCCCGACCGACACGCTGCTGGCCGTTCAGGCCAGGGAGGGATTGAACATGGGCCACCACAAACGCTGGCTTGCTGTGGCGCTGGCTCGCCAACCCGTCCATCACGTCAAGGTCAAAACGGTTTCCGGCTGCTTCAGCCATCGGGACCGAAGCGTTCTGCCATGCAGCCAAACCCGCCGGCCCAAGCGGCCGTCAGGCCGGCCCATCCAACCCTTGCTTTGCCATCCACAAGAAGCGTATGTTTGCCTATCGCCTGCTTAGGCAAAAGCGAATGGTTTTGTTAATAGTTTTTGCATATCATTTAAAACATTCAAGTTAGCAAAAACTATCAAAAACCCGGAGTTTCACGATGAACACACAACGCCCCGACATCAAGACCCTGGCCAATCTCGAAGCGGCCTTTGCGGGCGAGTCCATGGCCCACATCAAGTACCGCTATTTCGCCAGGCTGGCGCGCGAAGCCGGCGACGAGGACACTGCCAAAGCGTTTGAAGCCACGGCCGACCAGGAAGTCATGCATGCGTTTGGCCACCTTGACCTGCTGTACCCCAAGGCATCGATGACACCGGCCAAGGCGCTGCAGATTGCGATTGACGGCGAGACCTACGAATACTCCGAGATGTACCCGGGTTTTCGCGCCACCGCCGAAGCCGAGGGAAACGCCGCTGCCGTCGCCGAGATGGACGAGCAGATCGGGGAATCGAAAGTGCATGCCGCGCAGTTCCGGGCAACGCTGGAGAAGGCGCAAAAGCGGTTTGCCGCGCTGGCCAAGGTCGAGGAGCGCCACGCCCGGCACTACCAGGCGCAACTCGACAAGGTCAACGCGCAGGCGGCATGACACCACTCACTATTTTTTTGATAGCTGCTTGCGTCCATCCCCGTTGCGCAAACGGCCTTTTTCATCCCTAAAACTGAAAGAATTTCCATGAAAACCTACCTCTGCATCGTTTGCGGTTTTATTTACGACGAAGCCGTCGGCCGCCCCGAAGACGGCATCGCCCCCGGCACGCGCTGGGCCGATGTGCCCGAAAGCTGGGCCTGCCCGGACTGCGGCGTGGCCAAGGCCGATTTTGAAGCGGTCGAGATTTAAATTTCGCCCTGACGCCCTGCGGTTTTTTTTGATTGCATTCGAGGAGTCCCCATGACCCGCTTTGTCCGCAAGCATTTGCCGACGCTGAAGAAAACCGCCACCTATTACGTGGTGCACGTCACGGTGGCGGCGCTGGTGGCGTATGCCGTGACCGGCAACTTTTTGCTGTCGCTGACGCTCAGCCTGCTGGAGCCAAGCGTGCAGGCGTTTGCCTTTTTCTTCCATGAAAAAGCCTGGCAGCGCTGGGGCGGCCAGGCCCGGCCTGCACCGGTCCTGGCAGGTGCGGCGGCATGACGTCCACGCAACTGCCAGCCGTTGTCGTCATTGGCGCCGGTCTGGCCGGCTGGACCACGGTACGCGAATTCCGCAAGCTCGACCGCACCACGCCAGTGACGCTGGTCACCGGCGACAGCGGTGACTTTTACGCCAAGCCGTCGCTGTCCAACGCCTTTGCGCAGGGCCGATTGCCGGCCCAGCTCGTCAGCACGCCGGCCGCCAAAATGGCCGAAACGCTGGGCGTCACCTTGATGTCCCACACCCGTGTCCAGTCGGTGGATGCCGCGGCGCAGACCGTCGTAACCACCGCGGGCCGCATCGCCTTTCGCGACCTGGTGCTGGCCACCGGCGCGCAGCCGATTCGCGTGCCAGTCGAGGGCGATGCGGCAGACCGGGTGCTCAGCGTCAATTCGCTGGACGACTTTGCAGCGCTGCATGCGCAGTTGCCGCCCGGCAGCGAACGCGCGGTGCTCATCATGGGCGCGGGCCTGATCGGCTGCGAGTTTGCCAACGACCTGGCGAGCGCCGGTTTTCGGGTCAAGGTGGTGGACCCCGGAACGCGCCCGCTGGCTGCATTGCTGCCCGAAGCGGCCAGCGCCGACTTGCGCCAGGCCCTGGAAGCGCTGGGCGTGGCGTTTCACTTTGGTGCCACCGTGCGCCGCGTTGACGCGGCCCAGAACGCGGATAGTTTGCAGGTCTTGTTGTCAAACGGGCTGCTGGCGCAGGCTGACTGTGTGTTGAGCGCTATCGGTTTAAGAGCGGACACGCGCTTGGCGCAGGCTGCGGGGCTGGCGGTCGAGCGCGGCATCGTGGTGAACCGCCAGCTCCAGACCAGCGCGGCGCACGTTTATGCGCTGGGCGACTGCGCGCAGTACGCCCATGGCGTCACCCTGCCCTACGTCATGCCCCTCATGACGGCGGCCCGGGCGCTGGCCGCCACGCTGGCCGGAACACCGAGCGACGCGGTGTTTGCGCTGATGCCGGTGTCGGTCAAGACCCCGGCACTGCCGCTGGTGGTGGCCCCGCCCGGCGCGGGAACGGCTGGCCAGTGGCATGCGCCGGAAGCGGGCCTCTGGCAATGGCGGGACGAGGCCGGTGTGCAGCGCGGCTTTGTGCTGTCGGGCAGCCGCACCGCGCAGCGCATGGCCGAATCAAAACGCGTGGTTTTGTAGCCGGCGCCGGTGCGCCACAAGCCTCAGGGCTGGACCGTGCGCAGTTCCGTTTCCACCGCCTGGTGATTTTTCAGCATACTGGCCGAAGCCTGGCCCAGGCGGCTGACCACCACGGTGGCGAGCCAGGCGAGGATGAAGCCGGGAACGATTTCGTACAGGCCGAACCAGCCGTTCTGCTTCCAGACCACCACCGTCACCGCGCCGACCAGAATGCCGGCCAGCGCGCCGTTGCGCGTCATGCGCGACCAGAACAGCGACAGGATGATGACCGGGCCGAAGGCCGCGCCAAAACCCGCCCAGGCGTAGCTGACCATGCCCAGCACCTTGGCCTGAGGGTCGCTGGCGATGCCGATGGCGACCAGCGAAATCACCATCACCATGGCGCGTCCAACCCACACCAGTTCGGTCTGGCCGGCGTTCTTGCGCAAAAAGGTGCGGTAGATGTCTTCGGTCAGCGCGCTGGAACACACCAGCAACTGGCACGACAGCGTGCTCATCACGGCGCCCAAAATGGCGGCCAGCAGCACGCCGGTGATCCACGGGTTGAACAGCTGCTTGGCCATTTCGATGAACACGGTTTCAGAATTGGCGTTGACAGCCGCCGCGCCTTCGGGATGCGCCAGGAAGTAGGGAATGCCGATGAAGCCGACCGCCACCGCACCGAACAGGCACAGAATCATCCAGGTCATGCTGATACGGCGCGCGGCCGGGATGGTCGCCACCGATTCAGCGGCCATGAAGCGCACCAGGATGTGCGGCTGGCCAAAATAACCCAGACCCCAGGCCAGCAGCGACACGACGCCGACGAACGACGCGCCGCGCATCATGTCCAGCTTGGCCGGCTCCATCAGGTCGGCAAGGGTTTGCGTGGGCTGCAGGCCGCCGGTGACGGCAAAGTAGGCCACCACCGGTGCCACGATCAGCGCGGTGATCATCAAGGAAGCCTGGATGGTGTCGGTCCAGCTCACAGCCAGAAAGCCGCCGATGAACACATAGGCGATGGTGCAGGCAGCGCCCACCCACAAGGCGGTCTGGTAAGGCAGGCCGAACATGTTCTCGAACAAGCGCGCCCCAGCCACCACACCCGAGGCGCAGTAGACGGTGAAGAACACCAGAATCACCACGGTGGTCAAAATGCGCAGCAGGTTGGCCTTGTCTTCAAAGCGGTTGGCGAAGTAGTCAGGCAGGGTCAGCGCGTTGCCGGCCCGCTCGGTGTACAGCCGCAGCCGCGCCGCCACGAACCGCCAGTTCAGGTAGGCGCCCATGACCAGGCCGACGCCGATCCAGGCTTCGCTCAGGCCCGATAAATAAATCGCGCCCGGCAGGCCCAGCAGGGCGGAGAGCAGCCCGGCGGCCACCACGCCCGCGATGAGGCTGGAGGCGCGGTTCACCGGGACGCAGAACGAGTTCTCCCGGTG
>JBBSRS010000200.1:0-5325 GCA_038242795.1 Burkholderiales bacterium | reverse complement strand
TTTCCAGTATTTACTTTGATATTTCTGCAATGCATTATATTTTTGGTAAAAAAATTAAAAATAGACTGGTTCACTTATTTCACGATATTTTCTGTGTTGACTGTGCTTTTGAATATTGAAAATTCAATGGCTCAGTATTGGTCTGTGGCAAGAAGTATCATGATTATTTTAATGCTGGTTCTGGGGATCAAATATCTACTGAACACCATTTTTTATCGCCAGCGAGGTTTTGCTTAAGAAAGACCATTACCAAGGGTTTTAAATGCCTTGCAAGCGTTTTAACGCAGACTTATTTACAGCCATGGTGCTGACCACAGGTTTTCGCTGATGCCAGCGGTTGCCTTGCAGAATAGAAATTCATGAATATTGTCCAGTTTGTACATCCTGATTTCCTGAGTTCGCAAAGCATGCCGCGCTTTGCGAAAATGATTGCCGACGGCATGCGCGTGCGCGGACACAAGGTCGATATCTGGACCGCCAAACCGTTGGCCTACAACATTCCCGTCCCGACGCGTTTTAAAAAGTGGCTGGGCTATATTGACCAGTTTATTTTCTTTCCACTGCAAGTACATTTGCGGCTTCATCGCCTTCAATCCAATACGCTTTTCATTTTTTGCGACCAGGCACTTGGTCCATGGGTACCGCTGGTGGCGCACAGGCCGCATGTCATCCACGTGCATGACTTCATGGCCTTGCGCTCGGCCTTGGGCGAATTTGGCCAAAACCCTACCAGCTGGACAGGAAAGACATATCAGTGGCTCATACGGCGCGGTTTTAACCGGGGAAAAATCTTTTTATCCGTATCTGAAAATACACGTCAGCAGTTGCAGCGGTTTTTGCAGCGAAAACCTGCCGTGTCGGAGGTGATCTACAACGGATTGAACTATCCGTTTAGATTCATGAGCGCGACCGAATCCATGGCTGAACTGCAGCCTGCCGGATTGGTGCCCCCCCCGGAGGGATTTTTACTGCATGTCGGTGGGAACGAATGGTACAAAAATCGCCAGGGACTCCTTGAGATTTATGATGCCTACGCGCAGCAAACAGAAAATCCCTTGCCACTCTGGATGGTGGGATCGGAACCCTCAGTTGCTTTAAAAGAACAGGCCTTGCGCGTAACGCCTAAAGGCAACGTGCGCTTTATTTCAGGACTATCGAACCAACAGGTTTGCGCTGCGTATTCAACGGCACGATTGATGGTGTTTCCCAGTCATGCTGAAGGCTTCGGCTGGCCGATTGCCGAGGCAATGGCCAGCGGCTGCCTGGTGTTGACCACTGGCGAGGCGCCGATGACGGAAGTCGGGGGGGATGCCGCCTTTTACATCTCGCCCAAGCCGATGGGAAATTCGGAGGAATGGGCTGCACTGGCCGGTGCAACTATTTCGAAAATACTTCAGCTCACGCCAGATGAGGTGGACCATCGGCGGGAGTTGGGTTTTTTGCAGATTGCACAGTTCGACGCAGAACAAACCCTGAATGCCTATGAACATGCTTACCAGCAGGCGCTGGCAAGCAACAAGCTGCAGGCCTGACCGGGCCAGCTTTTCCTTGGTGCAGTGCTGCAGCGAGGCGTGCGGCAATAGTGGTCTGCCTTCCGGCGCTTAACCCGGCCAACCATTGCTTTTTTAGTTCAGCACAACGTTTTCGCTCGTTCCACAGCTGCAGGCCGGTATTTTTTGCGCAGAACAGATTTATACAGGCTGAATCATCTGGCTGGGAACTCCTCAAGCCGCTGACCTCACAGGCTTTCCAATGAAAATACTTCAAGTCATTTCCTCTATCGATCCCCAGGGCGGTGGCCCCATTGAATGCGTCAAGCAGCTGTGCGCGCCCTTGAACGAGTTGGGGGTGTCGGTCGAAATTGCCAGCTGCGATGACCCCGGCCGAATTGGCAGCTTTGCCGACACACTTCCACCCGTTCATGCCCTCGGGCCATCACACCTGGGGTACGCCTACACCCCACGCCTTGTACCCTGGCTACAACAAAATGCCACCCGCTTTGATGCGGTCATCGTCAACGGCCTTTGGCAATACAGCGGACTTGCGGTGCACCAGGCTCTGGCGGGCAGCAAAGTGCCTTATTTTGTTTTTTCGCATGGAATGCTGGACCCTTGGTTCAAACACACCTATCCGTTGAAACATGCAAAAAAATGGTTGTATTGGCCATGGGGTGAATACCGGGTTTTGCGGGATGCGCAGGCGGTGATCTTTACCTGTGAAGAAGAACGGTTACTGGCCCGGCAGTCATTTTGGTTGTACCGCGCCAAAGAGACTGTGACTGCCTTTGGCACCGCCAGTCCGCCATGCAATGGTGAGGAGCTAGCGCAACGCTTTTTAGCAGACCATCCGCAATTGCAGGGCAAACGCATATTGCTGTTTCTGAGCCGGATTCATGAAAAAAAAGGCTGCGACCTGTTGCTGGAGGCATTCGCCCAGGTGGCAGGGCTCGACCCGCATTTGCATCTGGTCATGGCCGGACCAGACCAGACAGGCTGGGCTGTCAGCCTGAAATCACAAGCTCAGCGGCTTGGCATTGCCCACCGTATCAGCTGGTTGGGCATGCTGCAGGACGAGCGCAAATGGGGCGCGTTTTACGCCGCAGAAGTGTTTTGCCTGCCTTCGCACCAAGAAAACTTCGGCATCGTGGTGGCTGAAGCGCTGGCTTGCGCAAAGCCGGTCTTGATCAGCAACAAAGTCAACATATGGCGAGAAATCGAGTCGGATGGCGCCGGCTTTGTTGACGAAGACACTGTGGAGGGGACGCGGCGCTGCCTTCAGCGCTGGCTGGCGCTGGATGCCAAAGCCTATTTGGAAATGACAGAGCGGGCAAGCCAATGCTTTGCTCAACGCTTTCATATTGGCCGTGCCGCCGAACAGCTGGTGGAAATTTTGACCGAATCTGGATCCAGCATTGCCGCAAATGCCTACCCAAGTAAATCAGTCAACACCAGGAAAATGCCAAGTACCTTGGGTTTGTGAAAAAAGTACATGATGACGCTCATTACTATTGTGACCATTGTAAGAAACGACCGACAGGGCTTGGCCGTGACGCGTGCCAGCATTGAATGCCAACAGTTTAAAGATTTTGAGTGGCTGATTATCGATGGAGCCTCCACGGATGGCACTGCTGAAGACGCACTGGCGATCTCGTCTGCATATGCACGTGCAATCAGTGCACCAGACAAGGGAATCTATGATGCAATGAACAAGGGATTGAATTTGGCAACAGGCAAATTTATTCTGTTTCTGAATGCTGGCGATATTTTTCCGGAAAACTCCACCTTGTCTCTGGTGGCCCCATTTTTGGACAAAGAAAACATCTCTTTTGTTTACGGAGACAGTTTTGAAAAATATTCCGGAAATTCCTATAAATACAAGCCTGCACGCCAGAAAGAAAGTATCTCGTACGGTATGTTCGGTTGCCATCAGGCAATGTACTATGCGCGAAAAGTAATAGGAGATATGCGTTACAACACAGAATTTAACATTGCTGGTGATTATGATTTCACAGCCCGTTTTTTAAATAAAACAGGTCAGGTCGTCAAAATTTCAAAGCCTTTGTGTGTATTCGATCTGAAAGGCGCATCAAATAAAAACCGCAATAAAGGCCGTTACGAAAACTGGATTGTTCAAAAGAACACGCTTAAATTACCGTTGGGCAAAAGACTGTTCAACCAACTGGCTTATCGGTTTTCTACTTTCATCAGTTTAAAAATGCCTGGCGTCTACAAAATCATGAGATATCGTGCAAACAAGAATTAATCTTTCAAAAAGCAGAACTTATTGGTCGATGTCACTCAAGCTGAAAAGAGGGGTGTGGACCTATATTCTGGAACCGCTTGTCCGCTGGTTGCCAAAGTTCGCCAGTCCGGTGCGTGTATCGTTATTGCGCTTGATGGGGGCATCCATCGGAAAACGATGCCTGATAATGCCAGGCGTAAAAGTTCTTATGCCGTGGAATTTGATGATTTCCGATTATGTGGTGTTGGGAGAGATGGTAAATGTATACAATTTTGCTCCGGTAAAAATAGCAACGATGACGGTGGTTTCTCAAAATTGTTTTTTATGTACAGGCTCGCACAATTACAGGCTGCCGGAAATGCCGTTGACATATTTTCCGATCACGATTGGCAGTGAATGCTGGATCGCTGCCGGTGTTTTCATTGCCCCTGGAGTGTCGATTGCTGACGGCGTCGTGGTGGGTGCCATGTCAGTGGTACCCAAAAGCATCACTGAGCCATGGTCAACACACGCTGGAAATCCTTGTCTGTATCGAGGCAAAAGAACCATGCAGCCAGATTAGCGCTACAAGCCTTGATGTTTGACTTGGAAACAGATATGCATGTTGTCGATCAAAAAAAACCACAAAAGATAATCACAAACGCCGACGATTTTGGCTATGACCAGGACAGCACTCTGGCAACTATTGATTGCTTCAATGTGGGCGCGCTCACCAGCGCCACAATCATGCCAAAAATGCCTGCCACTCAAATGGCCATCCAGTTCGCCCGTGAAAATCCGCAGCATGCTTACGGTGTTCACCTGACCTTTGTCCGCGACACGGTGGAGTCCCCCGTGGCCGATACCCGCCTCATTCCAGCACTGATAAGTGAGAACGGCACATTTCGCGCCTCCAATGAACTGCGGCTGATGGCATTGCAAAACAAGCTGCCAGTCAATCAACTTTGCATTGAAATCGCGGCCCAGATCGAACGCGTCCTCGACAGCGGCATACCGGTCAGCCATGTTGATTCGCATGGCCATCTGCACAAGTTCAAGCCCTTTGTGCAGGCATTGGCCAAAACGCTTCCCAGATACGGCATTTCAAAAGTCAGAAATGTGCAGAACCAATACACGGTCTTGCCGTTTAAAAGCCCGACCTACTGGATGGGCGCATTTTGGCGGCGACGCATCATGAACAATTTTGTGACCACGCCGCATTTTTTCATGGGTACCAACGCCAACGATGCGCAGTGGATTCAGAAAATACTGGCCCGTCCCTTGCACGGTGTTCTCGAAGTGGGTTTTCATCCTGGAAGTCCACTGCATGACGACAACTGGCGAAACAATGAGCGGCTAGCCTGTCTTGCTTTTGCAGTCGAAGCAGGCAAGCGGGATATTTCCCTGATCAGCTGGAATGACCTGTGCTGACAGCCTGAAGTCTTTTCTTCCCCACTCCGAACCAACGCGAAATCGTCCCGAGCCTGCACATGACAGGCGCGCACGGCCCAAAGTAAACTTTTGCTATTCAATTAATAGCTGCTTGCGTACGACATGAATGCGCAAAAGGCACAAATGACACCCAAAAAGCCTTTGGCTGGCTGC
>JBBSRS010000199.1:0-5327 GCA_038242795.1 Burkholderiales bacterium | reverse complement strand
GACGGCATGGCCGAGGCCAGCGTCGGGCCGGACGGGAAACCTGCTGACTGCATGACCTATTCGATAGGCTTTCGCTGCCCGGTTGAGGGCGAACTGACTTCTGATTTGCTGCACCGGCTGGCTGAAATGGGTGAGGATGCGGCCCAGTCGGGCGAGGAAGAAAGCCAAGGCGCGCGCGCCGTTCCCCAGCGCATGTACCGCGACCCCGCGCAATCCGCCACTGAAACGCCCGCCGCCATGCCGGCCGGCCTGGCGGCGTTTGCCCGGCAGGCCGTGCTGGAAGCCCAGAACGACCCGCTGGCGCGGGCGTGTGCGCTGGGCGAATCCCTGTCCGAGCCCAAGCCGGGCATCTGGTTTGACGAAGCCGGGCAGCATTGGGATGGCGAAGCCGCCAAGGCCGGCCAGACAGGCATTGCGCTCGATGCGCGGACCCGCATGATGTACGACAGCGACCACCTCTTCATCAATGGCGAAAGCTACCGGGCCAAGGGCGCCGATGCCGCCTTGATGCAGCGCCTGGCCAATCAGCGCCATCTGGCCCCAAGCGATTTGCGCAAGGCGAGCAAAAGCGCGATTGCCCTGCTGGGCGACTGGCATGAAGCAGGGTGGCTCCAGCAAGACTAGCCTTCGCTCTCAAGCAAGGGCTGAACACAAGGAGCAAGCAGCATGACATCCGCACCAGCAGGCGCAGCGCCTTCAATGCTGCCCGATGGCCGTTTCAGCGGCCGCAACGCATTCGCCGAACTGGTTCGCCAGGCCATGGCGGCAGCCGCAGCGCAAGGCTGGCGTGAAATGATCTGGTGCGATCCGGACTTCGGCGACTGGCCGCTGGGTGAGCGGGCCGTGGCGCAGGCGTTGAACGACTGGGCGTCAAGCGGCCGCAAACTCACCGTGCTGGCAGAACATTACGACACCGTTTTGCGCAAGCATGCCCGGTTTGTCACCTGGCGGCGAACCTGGACGCATGTGGTCGAGTGCCGCAAGAGTGGTGCGGCTTCAGCGGGCAGCCTGCCCAGTGCGCTCTGGAGTCCGGCGTGGGTGTTTGAACGTCTGGACATCCCCCGCTGCGCAGGCGTTGCCGGTGCCGACATGGGCCGTCGCAATGCCTTGAGAGAACGCCTCAGCGAACACCTGTTGGCCAGTTCAGCAGGTTTTCCAGCAACCGTTCTGGGCTTGTAAGTGTGGTTTTCCGGTTGCATGCCAAGGCCCAACCGCTTATATTGGGCAGTTAAGGGTTTTCATGCTTGTGCTCTGCAGCATATAATTTGAGGCTGGGTAGAAAGAGCTCGAGTCCTTTCCTCACAGGTCAGGACATCACTCGAATTTACTGTTTGAGCTTGGGTTTTGACAATTTCCGGAAATTGTTTTCTTAAATATCATCAAGGATCGTAAAAATGAACAAGTCCCTCGTACTGGCCGCCATCGTTGCTGCTGTTGCCCTGGCTGCCTGCGGTAAAAAAGAAGAAGTTGTTGCGCCTGCACCTGCTCCTTCCGTCGTTGTCGTTCCTGCAGAGACCCCTTCTGCCTCCTCCGCAGCCACCGCCGCCACCGGCGCCGCTTCTGCTGCTGCTGAATCGGCCAATGCCGCTGTTGGCGCCGCTACCGACGCCGCTTCTGCTGCTGGCAGCGCTGCCACTTCCGCCGATGCGGCTGCATCCGCTGCAAAGTAAGTCTTCCTGATTCCAAAAAAGCCGCCTTCGGGCGGCTTTTTTCATGGCTGGCTCAAATCTGCATCCAGGGCGTGCCGCTGGCCGGTCCGGCCACCATGATGTCGCCGGATTGGCAGCCTAAAGCGTTGGCGAGCACGTCCTGAACCAGATCTGGCCGGTTGTTTTTGGCGCTCAGGTGCGCCGCCACCACATGCTTCAGGCCGTCATGTGCCACGGCACTGGCAATGGCGGCGGCCGCCGCATTCGACAAATGGCCGTAGTCGCCGCCCACACGGCGTTTCAAAAATGGCGGATACACCGACTGGTTCAGCAATTCGGTGTCGTGGTTGAATTCCAGCAGCAGGGCATGGCAGGTCTGGAGATGCGCCATCACATGCGGCGTCGCATGGCCCAGGTCGGTCAGGATGCCCAGCTTGGCCGAGCCATCGGTGCAACTGAGCTGCAACGGCTCACGGGCGTCGTGCGGCACCGTGAACGGCATCAACTGCATGCCACCCAGGTTGATCGCCTTGGCGTCCCGGGCAATGTGCAGCAAACCGTCAAAGTCGGGCAAACCGATCGCCGAATGCGTTCCCTGGCTCATCCACACCGGGATCCGGTGGCGCAGAGACAGCGTTTGTGCGCAACCAATGTGGTCGCCATGCTCATGGGTGATGAACACCGCATCGATGTCTTCCGGGTGCAGTCCGGCCTGGGCCAGGCGTGCGGTGAGTTGACGGATGCCCAAGCCGCAGTCCACCAGCAGGCGAAAGGGCAGCAGGCCGCCGGCTTCCACCACCGTGGCGTTGCCGCCGCTGCCGCTGCCCAGGCTCCTGAATCGCAACACTGCCAATCAACCGCTTGCTGGTCTGACGCCTGCGCAGGGCTTACTTCAGGTCGTCGGCAATCACCTGGACAATGCGCTGGGCATTGGCAGACGACTCAGGCGTTCCCTGGGCATTCAGGACCGAAACAGTGGTTTTTTCACCTTCGCTCTTGACCGAAATGCGGTATTTCAGCGGCATGACGGTCGCAGCCGAACCGCTGAAGAGCTTGCTGAAAAAGCCCGGTTCACCCTTGTTGGCGGTCGGCTCGACATAGCGCACAAAGTAGGTGCCCTGGCTGCGGTCGCGGTCTTCCACGGTGAAGCCGGTGCGGTCCAGCGCCAGGCCGACCCGTCGCCAGGCGCGCTCGAAGCCTTCGTCGATCTGCACCACCGGCACGCTGTTGACCATGGCGATGCGCGATGTCTGCGCCGTGGCGCCTGCAGCTATCAGCGCCTTGGACTGCTCCTGCGTCACGCCCAACTTGACCATCAGGCGGCGCAGGAACTCGGCCTCGAGTTCTGGATCGGTCGCGCGCGGTTGCCAGATGGTTCCGTCGCCATTGGCCGAACTGCCGCCGGCCTTGGTGCCCGTGACAACTTCTTCCATGCCGCGGTGGCTGATGTAGATTTCGGTGCCGCCGTCGGGGCGGCGCTCCAGGCGGGTGCGGAACTTGTCGCGCTCGCCGGTCGAGTACAGGCTGTCAAAGACTTTTCCCAGCGCATTGCGGATGAAGTCCTGCGGAAGCTTGGCGCGGTTTTCCGCATAGTCGGTTTCCATGATGCCAAGGTTTTCCTGGTCCTGTGCCAGCAGGAATCCGCTTTCCAGCCAGAAATCGCGCACCGGCGTCCAGAGCTTGTCGGCCGGACGGTTGACCACCAGCCAGCGCTGGTTGCCGGCGCGTTCGATGCGCACGTCGCCGACTGCGGCGGCTGCCGTGGTGACGGTTTGCGCCGGCTGCGCGATCTGGTAGCTGCTGGCGCTGACGGCCGTGCCCGGCACCACATAGCGGGTGTCGCGGCTGAGTTGCGTGAGGTCGGGCGGCACATCGAGCGAAGGGCCTTTGGTGCCGCTGGTCTTGTAGTCGACCCGCTCGCCTTCCATGGTGTCCCGGATCGTGGAGCAGCCTGCCAGCAGGCTGGCGGCCAGCAGTGCGGAAAGAGCGAGCGCGCTGCGGGCTTTGCCCATGGCAGGGCGCTGGTGGGATCTCGGCAATGTCTTCACGTGGGTTCCCTTAATAATCAGATCAGGCCGCAAGCGCGCAAGGCGTTTTCAACGGCAGCTTCGTTGCTGGATTCAAGCGGTGTCATGGGCAGGCGCAGTGTGTTGCCGCACAGGCCCATGCGGGCCATGGCCCATTTGACCGGAATCGGATTGGCCTCGACGAACAGGTTACGGTGCAGTGGCAGGAGCCTGAACTGCAGTTCCATGGCCAGTTTGACGTTGCCCGCCACGGCGGCCACGCACAACTCGTGCATGAGCCGGGGCGCGATGTTGGCGGTCACGCTGACGTTGCCCTGGCCGCCGCACAGCATCAGCGCCACGGCCGTCGGGTCGTCGCCCGAGTACACGGCAAAGCCCTTGGGCACTTCCTTGATCAGCCACTGGGCGCGCTCGATGTTGCCGGTGGCTTCCTTGATGCCGACAATGCCGGGCACTTCGGCCAGGCGCAGCACGGTGGCATGCGCCATGTCGGCGACGCTGCGGCCGGGCACGTTATAGAGCACCGTCGGCAGGTCGCCCACGGCCTCGGCAATCGCCTTGAAGTGCAGGTACTGGCCCTGCTGCGTCGGCTTGTTGTAATACGGAACCACCTGCAACTGGCAGTCGGCGCCGACCTGTTTGGCGAACTTTGCCAGCTCGATGGCCTCGGCGGTGGAATTGGCGCCGCAACCGGCCATGATCGGCACCCGCCTGGCGGCCTGCTCGACCGAAACGCGGATGATCTCGCAATGCTCCTCGACGTTCACCGTGGGCGACTCGCCGGTCGTGCCAACCACGCCGATGCAGTCGGTGCCTTCGGCGATGTGCCAGTCAACGAGTTTGCGCAGCGTCGGATAGTCCACGCTGCCGTCTTCATGCAAGGGGGTTGCCAGAGCAACAATGCTGCCAGTAATGGGGTTCATGTCGTGCTTGTAACGTGATGGCTGGTGTGGTGGAACGGTTTCAAGGCGTTGAAGGCCGGCCCAAAAAGCCAAATATGCATTCTACCCAGAGCTCAGGGAAGGGGGTATCTGGGCGGGACGGATGCCGATAACGGCACAACGCCGCCTGAACACGCCAAAATTTCCCCTTCCCGGACGGCGGTGATGCGCTGGACGAATCGCGGCTTTTTGCCCGCCGGCCCTTCGAGAAAACCGTCTTCAAAGGCGACGATGCGCAGCGTGCGGCAGGTGTCCAGCAGTTCTCCGGTACGCAGCAAAAAATCAGGACTTGAAGGTTTTCCAACCGTCTCGTTGCCCTGCGCGAAGGTTTCGTAAATCAGCACGCCGCCGGGGGCGAGGCTGTCCAGCAATGTCGGCATCAGCGGACGCCACAGGTAATTGGCCACCACCACCGCATCGAACTGCCGGCCCGCAAAAGGCCAGGGGCCATTTTCAATGTCGGCCACCACGGCTTCGCAGGCATTCGCCGGAATCGCGATCGATTCCACTGCGGCCTGCGACCGGTCCACCAGCACGACCGGGTGATTTCGCTGGTGAAACCAGTGCGCATGGCGGCCCTGGCCGCAGGCCACATCCAGCACCACACCGCCCGGCTGGACCAGGTGCGACCAGCGCACCACCCACGGGGAAGGCGCTGCTGCGTCTGCATGAAGAGCGTCTGGTGCTGATTGATTTACTATCATTTTTAT
>JBBSRS010000198.1:0-5333 GCA_038242795.1 Burkholderiales bacterium | reverse complement strand
TCAAAAAGCTCAACGAAGCCAAGCGTCCGAACAGCTTCCTGGCCTGCTCCGACCCGACCGACGTGGCCCGGGTCGAAGACCGCACCTATATCTGCTCGGCCCGGAAGGAAAACGCCGGCCCGACCAACAACTGGATGGAACCGACCGAAATGCGCGCCACGCTGCAGCCGCTGTTTGACGGCTGCATGAAGGGCCGCACGATGTATGTCGTGCCCTTCAGCATGGGTCCGCTGGGCTCGCCGATTGCGCACATCGGCATTGAACTCTCCGACAGCCCTTATGTGGCCGTCAACATGAAAATCATGACGCGCATGGGCAAGGCCGTGTTTGACGTGCTGGGCACCGACGGCAACTTCGTGCCCTGCGTGCACACGGTCGGCGCGCCGCTGGCCGAAGGCGAGCAGGACGTGGCCTGGCCATGCAACAAGACCAAGTACATCGTGCATTACCCCGAAACGCGCGAGATCTGGTCGTACGGCTCGGGCTATGGCGGCAATGCGCTGCTGGGCAAGAAATGCTTTGCGCTGCGCATCGCGTCCAGCATGGGCCGCGACGAAGGCTGGCTGGCCGAGCACATGCTGATCCTCGGCGTGACCAACCCAGAAGGCAAGAAGTACCATGTGGCGGCGGCTTTTCCCAGCGCCTGCGGCAAGACCAACTTCTCGATGCTGGTGCCGCCCGCCGGCTTTGAAGGCTGGAAGGTCACCACCATCGGCGACGACATTGCATGGATCAAACCGGCCGCCGACGGCAAGCTCTACGCCATCAACCCTGAAGCCGGCTACTTTGGCGTGGCGCCCGGCACCAACATGCTGACCAACCCGAACTGCATGCTGAGCGTTCGCGGCAACACCATCTTCACCAACGTGGCGCTGACCGACGATGGCGACGTGTGGTGGGAAGGCATGGAGCAGGACGCGCCCGGCAAGGCACTGCCCGCGCACCTGATCGACTGGCAGGGCAAGGACTGGACGCCGCAAATCGCCAAGGAAACCGGCGCCAAGGCCGCGCACCCCAATTCGCGCTTCACCGTCGCCGCCACCAACAACCCGGCGCTCGACCCGGCCTGGGACGACCCGAAAGGCGTGGCAATCGATGCCTTCATCTTCGGCGGCCGCCGCTCGACCACCGTGCCGCTGGTGACCGAGGCGCGCAACTGGGTGGAAGGCGTGTACATGGCGGCCACCATGGGCAGCGAAACCACGGCCGCGGCCACCGGCCAGGCCGGCGTGGTGCGCCGCGACCCGTTCGCCATGCTGCCCTTCACCGGCTACAACATGAGCGACTATTTCCAGCACTGGCTGGACCTGGGCGAGAAACTGGCCGCTTCCGGCGCCACGCTGCCAAAAATCTACACCACCAACTGGTTCCGCAAGGGTGCCGATGGCAAGTTTGTCTGGCCCGGTTACGGCGAGAACATGCGCGTGCTGGCCTGGATGATCGACCGGATCGAAGGAACCGGCCAGGGCGAAGAGCATGTGACCGGCGTCAGCCCGAGCTATGAAGACCTGAACTGGACCGGCCTGGACTTCAGCGCCGAGCAGTTCGACACCGTCACCAGCATCGACAAGGCGGCCTGGCTGAAAGAGTTGGAACTGCATGACGAGTTGTTCAAGCAACTGGCCTATCACCTTCCCAAGCAATTGGGCGAGACCAAGGCCGAGATCGAGCGCCGTCTGGCAGCATGACACCGTTTTGACGGCAGGGCCTGGCTTCCCTTGCGGGGGCCAGACGCAAAAAAGCCACCTGATTGGGTGGCTTTTTTGTGTCCGTGCGCTGCCAGAGCGCGCCGGTCTTTTTCGCTGAGGGATTGCTCAGATGTAGTTGCGCATGTACGGCAGCGGCAGGAAAATGGTCGTCTTCATGACAGGCCGGGCCATTGGCGCCGAAACCGAAGTGGCCTGCACTGCGTCGTTGCGCGACATGGCTGCCTGCAGGTCCGCCATCACGCGGTCATCCTGCCTGGCGATGGCCCACAGGCGCTGGTCGGAGCGGGCTTCGGCAATGCTGCGCGACCAGTCGTCGAGGCTGCTTTTGACGTGCTGACCGGCGGCGCGCAGGCTCGTGGCAAAAAGGGCCAGCACCGCGAACAACGAGATCCACAGGGCCATCCAGATCATCAGCAAATGACTTTCGTCTGCGCTGTCCATGACTTCATAAGCCACCGCGACCACAGCCGCCACCAGGGCGGACCCCAGCAGCAACGCCACGCCGCGCTTGCCTGAAACGTCTTGCGGAACCTGTTGCACGGCGTCCATCAGGGCCTCCACTCGGTCGGCGCCGTGGTGATGGTCAGGATGGGGGGTAGTGATAAAGCTGGTCATGATGATTTCCTTCGGTCTGATGTGCTTCCATGGGTTGGCAGCGGATAAGGGATGTTAGGGTTTTTACTAATACTATTCAACTTTATATATGTGATGTTATTCATTCATGAAATTGATGAGTGAGTCGCCATGCCATCACACGATCCTGTCCGGCCCCCCAACTTCCGCACACTTGACCTGAACCTGCTGCGGGTATTTGACGAGGTCATGGCCGAGCGCAGCCTGACGCGGGCTGCACGCAACCTGTCGCTGACGCAGCCCGCTGTCAGCAACGCCCTGCGCAGGCTGCGCGAGACGCTGGGCGACGAGCTGGTGCAGCGCAGCGGCCAGGGCATGGCGCCCACGCCGCGCGCAGTGGTGATCTGGCCCGCCGTGCGCGAAGCCCTGCAGCAGTTGCAGGCGTCGCTGATTCCCGACGAATTCGTCCCTGGCCAGGCGACCAGCAGTTTTGTGTTGGCCATGGCCGACGCGACGGCCGCCGAACTGATACCGGGCCTGACCGGCACTTTGGAGCAGGAAGCACCCGGCATCAGCCTGCGGGTCAGTCCCCTGACCACGCGCGACCCCCGGCAGTTGCTGGACACGCAGGCCTGTGACCTGGCCGTGGGCCATTTCCCGTCGGTACTGCCCGACCTGACGGCCAAAGCGCAAAACGGCGAGACCCTGCCGTTTTTTTTCCAGCGGTTGTACGACGGTGAATATGTCTGCGTGATGCGCAAGGACCATCCCTTGGCCGCGGGACGACTGAGCCTGGACGATTTTTGCGCGGCCCGCCACATGCTGGTGAGCTTTTCCGGCCGGCCCTATGGTTTCATCGACGAATCGCTGGCCGCGCTGGGCCGCAAGCGGCGGGTGGTGCTGACCGTGAACCAGTTTTTCACGGCCGGCCAGGTGGTGGCGCACTCCAACCTGCTCACGGTGCTGCCGCGCCATTTTTTGCGTGTCACCGGAATTGCCGGTCAACTGGCGCTGCAGCCCCTGCCCTTTCCCGTATCACCGGTGCATGTTGATTCGCTGTGGCACCGGCGCTCGGACCGGCTCAGCGCGCATGTCTGGCTGCGTCAGGCCGTCCTGCAGGCCGCTGAAAAAGCCTTCACGGTCTGACAGCGGCTGCCGCTGTCTTGAGGCGCGTGGCTGGAATTCAGCGAATCACGCTCAGGAAGGCACGGGCGGCATCGCGCAGTTCCTGGGCCTGTTGCGGGTCGCGACCGGCACCGGCGTCGGCGCGCTCCATCAACTGGTGGGCGACTTCCTGGGCGGGTGGCGCGGTGTTGCAGGAAGACATGAAACCGGCGATTTGTGAAAAGATATAAAACATGAGAATTTCCTGTGCGGAACTAGAAATGGCGATAGGGATAGAGTAAGGGTTTTCCCTATGTTTTGCAAGACCGTACAGGGTGAAAAGCCATGCATAAACGGCATCACGGCATTCAAGCCAACCCGGGAACCCTGGGAAAATTGCCGGCACCGAAGCCATTTCCCGCCTTCCCGCACAATCAGCGGTGTGAACATCCAGCTTCTTTCCGACCTGCATCTTGAGTCCAACCCCTATTTCACGGCAACGCCGCTGCCGGGCGCCGACGTGCTGGTGCTCGCGGGCGATATCGGTTCCTACCAGGCAGGCTCGCTGCTGACCCGCCTGGGAATTGAAGACTTCGGCCTGGCGCGGTTTTCGCCCTTGCCGGCGGCGCAGGGCGGCGCGGGCTGGCCGACACCGGTGCTGTTTGTGCCGGGCAACCATGAATACGACGGCCTGGAATTCGATGAAGCCGACGCCCGGCTGCGCGAAGCCTGCCAGCGCTTGGGCATCGTCTGGCTGGAACGCGCGTGTGTGCAACTGCAGGGCGTGCGTTTCATCGGCTGCACCCTGTGGACCGATTTTGATGCGCTGACCCCGCGCGCCAGCAGCGCCGACCACGCGGCAAGCAGCGTCACGCTGGGCGAACAGCTCAAGATGCGTGAAAAAGCCTTTCGTGCGGCCAATTTCTACCTCAAGAAAAACCATGCCCTGCGCCAGGGCCAGCCGATGCTGGCCGAAGCCCTGCGCGAGGAAAGCCTGATAAGCCAGGCCTGGCTGCGTCAGGCGCTGGCCGTGCCCTTTGACGGTCCCACGGTGGTGGTGACGCACTTTGCGCCCAGCCTGCTCAGCGCCGACCCGCGCTATGGCCTGACGCCGGGGTCGGCCGGGTTCTGCAATTCACTGGACGAGCTGCTGCCGCTGGCAAGACTCTGGCTGCACGGCCACCTGCATTGCCCGAACGACTACGTCAGGCAGGGCTGCCGCGTGGTGGCCAACCCGCTGGGTTATGCGCGCAAAGGCGAGCAGGAAGGCTTCAGGCCATCGCTGCGCATAGCGGTTCATGCTTGAACCCGATGCCGCGTGTTGGGTCGGCACGTCAGCAGCCTGCCGGTGGCTAAACTACGGTGTTGAACAAGGAGTACACCCCATGAAGATTCTTCTGGCCGTTGACGGCAGCCCCTACACCAAGAAAATGCTGGCCTACCTGACCACGCACGACGAGTTGTTTGGCCCGGGCAACGAATACACCCTGCTCACGGTGCAGCCCCCCTTGCCACCCC
Source organism: Burkholderiales bacterium (assembly GCA_038242795.1). Lineage (GTDB taxonomy): Bacteria > Pseudomonadota > Gammaproteobacteria > Burkholderiales > Burkholderiaceae_C > Polaromonas. The sequence continues at coordinate 429 of JBBSRS010000198.1, read as the reverse complement.
GGGCACGGGCGGCCGTGGGCAAGGAAGTCGTCGACAGCTATTACGCCGATGAAACCCAGAAGGTGATGGCACCGATCACTGAATTTTTGGCGCACCACAACCTGGCAGCCAAAAGCCAATGGAAGCTGGGCAATGTCGGTGAAACCATTGCCAGCTTTGCCGACGAAGGCAAGTTCGACCTGCTCGTGATGGGCTCGCACGGCCATGGTTCGATTGGCAACCTGGTGATGGGTTCGGTCGCCACGCAGGTCCTGTCGCGCTGCAAGGTGCCCGTGCTGCTGGTTCGCTAGCACTGCGGCAAACCGACTGCACACGGTTGAAATTGCCACGAATGCCCCCGATTGGCTGGCACGATTTTGCTATTGATAGCATAGCTGAAAATGCCCTGCCAGCAAGCGACAAAGGCCTGTAAGACTTGAAGATCCTGCC
>JBBSRS010000197.1:0-5370 GCA_038242795.1 Burkholderiales bacterium | reverse complement strand
GGTTGAAGCCTGAAACAGCGTGGCCAAGGGCAGGTCCACGGCGAATTGACTGCGAATCTGTGCGAACAGGCGCACGGCCGTGAGCGAATGGCCGCCCAGTGCGAAAAAGTCATCGTCTGGCTTGACGTCCTGCGCGTCCAGCAGATCGCGCCACATTTGGGCCATGGCGGACTCGATGGGCGAGCGCAACGGCTCTGCCTGCGCCACCGGGCGGGGATCGGGCGGCGCTGCTGCGAAGGCGGCACCGGTTGCCATCGCTTCATGCAACCCGGCTGCAGCGACGCTGCCGGGCACGCTGGCGTCCAGATGCGCGGCCAGTTCGCCCAGGACCGGAAAACGCACCATGTCGGCCAATGGGGCGCGGATGGCGCAGGTTTGCTGCAGCCGGCGCTGCACCTGCACGGCCAGGAACAAACTGCCGCCCAGGTCAAAAAAACTGTCGCCGGTGCGCACGCCGGACTGCCCGAGGATTGGCTCCCAGACGCTGGCAATGGCTTTTTCAAGCCGGCTTTGCGGCAGCCCGCCCGTGTCGTCGGCCAGTGACCGCACCGGCAGCAAGGCGCGCCGGTCCACCTTGCCATTGGGCGTCAGCGGGAATGCGCGCAGCGCTGCAATGGCCTTGGGCACCATGATGTCGGGCAGTTTTTCGGCCACGCCATGGCGGAGCTGTTCGGTGTCGAGCAATGCATCGGCCTGCGGCGTGACGTAGGCGGCCAGGCTCCAGTCACCGGCGGCGTCTTCGCGCGCAATGACCACCGCTTCCTTGACGCCGGGCTGGCGCAGCAGCACGCTTTCGATCTCGCCGAGTTCGATGCGGTGGCCACGAATCTTCACCTGGTGGTCGATGCGCCCGAGGAACTCCAGCGTGCCGTCGGGATGGCGGCGCACTAGGTCGCCCGTGCGGTACCAGCGTGCGCCGGCCTCCTCCAGGAAGCGCTCGGCGTTGAGCTCGGGCCGCTGCCAGTAGCCGTCGGACACGCCGGCACCGCCAATCAGCAGCTCACCGGCCACCAACGCCGGGCCTTCGGCGCCGCGCGGCGTGCGGAGCGACAGCTGCGTGTTGGCGATCGGCTGGCCCAGCGGCACCAGGTCGCCCAGCGTCGCCAGGTCGCAGGCGGTGGACCAGACGGTGGTTTCGGTCGGGCCGTACATGTTGAAAAAAGCCCCCGGCACCAGCGCCCGCAATTCCCGGGCGAGCTTCATCGACAGCGCCTCGCCGCCGACCATCAGCACCGCCAGGCCAGAGAGCGCCTGACGTCCGGCAGTGTCTGACACCAGCATCGAGGCCATGGACGGCGTGCATTGCAGGTGCGTGACCTGGCCTTGACGCAGGGCGTCGGCCACCGACAGGTAGGGCAGGGCGTTGGTATGCAGCTCGATGGCAAAGCCGTGCGTCAGTGTCCAGAGCAATTCGACCACCGAAATGTCAAAGCACACGCTGGTCACGGCCAGCCAGCGGCCGGGTGGCGCATGCGGAATGCGGGCGTTCAGGCCGGCGAACAAATTGAGCGCGTTCTGGTGTGTCACCACCACGCCCTTGGGCCGGCCGGTCGAGCCGGAGGTGTAGATCAGGTAGGCCGCGCGCTGTGCCTTGTCTGGCGCCGGCCTGCGTGTCAGGACCGGCGCGCTGCCCGCCCCGGCTTCGGCGTCCTCCAGCAGGAACACCTTTTCAGGCGGAATGTGCAGCCGCGCGCTGACGGTGCGGTTGGACAGCACCAGCGGCGCCCCGGAGTCCTCGATCATGTACAGCAGGCGGTCGTGCGGGTACTCCGGGTCCAGCGGCAGGTAGGCCGCGCCGGTCTGCAGGATGGCCAGCACGCCGACGACCAGGTCGGGGCCGCGCTCCAGGCACAGGCCGATGACATCGCCCGGGCGCACGCCACTCAGCCGCAGACGCTCTGCCAGCGCGCCGGCCTGCGCATGGAGCGCGTGGTAGCTCAGCGTCTGGCCGCGAAAGGACACGGCGGTGCTGTGCGGCGTGCGGGCCACCTGCGCGGCAATGGCTTCGTGAATGCCCAATGCCGCGTCATACGGCGTGGCCGTCGCATTCAGGTGCGCCAGCAGGGCCGTTTCAGCCTCGGGCATCAGGGCAAGGGCCCCGATCGGGTCGGCGCCTTCGAACGCCTGAAGGTAAACCGCCAGATGGCTGGCCATCACCTCCAGGGTTTCACTTGAAAATACAGCGGTATCGCCCACGAGTTCAAGCTGCTGCCCGAACGGATCGCTCATCAGCATGAGTTCGGCGTCGGGCGGCATGGCGGCGCCGTCCAGGCTGATGCCCAGTTTGCCCCAACCCTGGCTGGCGCCCGACGTGCCGCCAAGCCGCGCCGGCAGGTCGCGTGGGCAGGCACCGGCCCGGTGCATTTGGGCAATCTGTGCCTGGGCGTGTTCTGCGGCTTGCTGCGCCGACTGGTCAGGCGCTGTGTCCAGCGTCAGCGGCACCCAGGGCGACAGCCAGCATTCCAGCCCCTGGGCACTGGCTTGCAGCGTGCTGTCGCCATACAACAGGGAAATGCGCTGCTGCGCGGTCAGGGCCGACAGCCAGCCGAAAAAACCGGCCACTGTTGCAGCGCCGCGCGCCGGCAGCGCAAGGGGCAGGCGCGCCAGTTGCCGCAAGGGCATCGAAGCGGACTGCAGCGCACCCGTTTTGCGCGGATAAGGCAGTTCCATGGGCGCCAGCGTGCGCAAGGCCTGCTGCCAGAAGTCTTCACCCTGGCCAATTTCAGGGGCGCGGGCAGCAAGCTGTGCGCGTGTCGCGCTGTCCAGCAATGGCAGCGCCATGCCCGCCAACAGGCCATGGCTCGACGTGGTGCTCCAGGGCGCGGTGAAGCCGCCGAGCACGATGTCGCCGTCCGCCGTGGCCACCCGCACGCTGTCTGCATCGGCCTGCAGCACCGTGCCGGGTGCCGCGCCGGAAGACTCGGCGGCGGGCAGGGTGCGCGCGGTGTCCACCAGCAGAATTTTGTCGCCCAGGTAGAGCTTGGCGCGGGCCACCGGGTTGGGGCAATGCGCGGAAGGGCCGAAATCCAGTGCGCCGACAAGCGCCGCCAGTTCGGCGGCCGGGCGTGAAAAATCAAGCGTGCCCAGCGTGGGCGGACGCTGCTGGCGGTCAATACAGGGACCGGCTGGCAGCCCGTTGCCCAGCACCAGGTCATCGCGGCCAATGGCCTCGGCCAGGGCTTCAAAGCTCTGCAGGCCCGCCTCGTAGCAGCGCGCCTGCAGGCCCAGCGTCGTTTCGCCCGGCGGAATTTCAAAGCGCACCTGGCGCACGATGCGGCCCTCGCCCAGGGGCGTCATTGCTTGCCAGGTGACGCCATGCGACGTTTCCTGCGCCATCAGCGCCCATGCCGGCGCATGCCAACCCGCGTACTTTGGCAGCGGTGCATCGTGAAACGTGATGGCGAGCTTGTGCGCGCTCGCCATCAGCTCGCGCGATACGCTGCCTGGCGTGCCCAGGCAAAAAAGGTAATCGAACGCCTGCCCCGACTGGCGCATCAGCGAGGCTTCATCGGCAAAGACCGCAACCCCCTGGGTGTGCGCCCACTGGACAATGGACGGTTCGGTGCTGACGATGGCGCGCACGGCATGGCCGGCATCGCGCCAAACCTCGGCACAGTGGATCAGCAGGCTTTCATGGCCTGCAAACAGGCCGCTGGCCAAGTTGTTTTTCATACTCATTCCTTCTATGCGCTGACGCAGGTGGCGGCTCGCATGCTCGATGGGAGGTTAACTGGCGCGCAAGGCGCATCGGTCCGGTGCGACGGGGGCGGCTTTTGGGCGCTGCTGTCCTGCGCGGCAAAAACACGCTCGAAGTCCGGCGTGTGACAGGTGAGGCGCACTGCACTGCACCCGGCATGTGCCGGGCCGGGGGTCACGGCCAGCATCAGCATGCAGTCGGGCGGTCCCTGTAGCGCGGTGGCCCAGGTGCGTCCGCTGTGACCAGCGTGTCCGCCTGCGCCTGCCTGTGATGTGGCGACTTCAAACCAGCCTACGGGTGCTGGCTGGCAATGCAGCGCCGGGTTGTCAAACGAGAGCCCGCCTCCCGTTGATTTCCAGTACGCCTCCAGCAGCGTCCAGTAAAAGAAAAACTGCCGTACAGGGTCGCCATCCAGCGCCGCCCCGCCTGCTGGCGTATCGGGAAGCGCCACCAGGCCCCGCAGCAGCGCCATGTCGGCGTTGCCGTGTTCCACAGGTTCGGCATCAATGCCGACCGGGCCGAGGCGCGTGACGGCGCACGCCACCAGGGTGCGGCTGTGGGCATGGCTGAAGTGAATGGCCGGGTTCAGGGGGGTGGTCAAACTGGGCTTGCCGCTGGCTTCTCTGGAAAATGCCAGGCATGCGGGCGGCAGGGTGAGCGCAGTGGCAACGGCCAGACGCCGCAAGGCATGCGCCAGGATATAGGCTTGGCGGTCATCGTCACGCCGAAATTTTGCGGCACAAAGACGCTCGGAGGCGTCAAGCCACGCGCTCAGTTGCGGCCATTGCGCCGGCTCGACGTCCTGGGGGCACGCTGTCCAGATATGGACGTTGCCAGCTTCATCAATGCTCAAGGTTCACTCTCAATTGGAGATTGATTGTAGGGAGGCTAAATTGTGTTCACAACCATTTCAACAAACCGGCAGGCTTCATCACAACCGTATCCATGTGCTACTTTTTTCACAAAAGTAGACGGTTTTAAATAGTGGGGATGTGAATAAAAATCTCATAAGTGTTTGTTTTTATTATCTACCCAGCTATAAATTTAGACGCAAAAAATGAAATCTCTTGTCAATGCCTGTAGACGGCAGTCTGTTGCGGTGATAGGTAACCCACGCTGCAAGAAGGCGCTGTAAAGTTACTTCCGGGTAAGTGGTTTTAAGGCGACAGTGGCATTTTTTTTGGATGGTTTGCGACTCCCAATTTAAATTTGATTTACTTGCTTAAATTACTAAAACTAACTTCATTGATGAGCCATTAACATGTCCCTGCTTGGCAGGAGACGGGGTTGGCGCTGTGCCCGGCGCTTCAGTACGCAGCCTTCAGCGCACGCCGGTACTGCACCGCTTCGGCCACATGCGTGACCTGCACGGTTTTGGCTCCGGCCAGGTCGGCAATGGTGCGTGCCACCTTCAGGCAGCGGTGAATGCCCCGGCCCGACCAGCCTAGCCGCGTCGCCGCCACATTGAGGAATTTGGCCGCTGCCGCATCAAGCTGGCACTGCGCGTCAATGCCCTGGCCTTCAAGCGCCTGGTTGCTGCTGCCTTGCCGGTCCATCGCGCGTTCCCTGGCCTGCGCCACCCGGCTGCGCACCGCCTCGGTGGATTCACCGGATGGCGCGTTCACCAGTTCATCGGCGGCCAGGCTGCCGACTTCCACATGCAAGTCGATGCG
>JBBSRS010000196.1:0-5383 GCA_038242795.1 Burkholderiales bacterium | reverse complement strand
TGCACCTGGTCTGGTGTTCTGGCACCCCAAGGGATGGACGGTCTGGCAGGGCGTTGAGCAGTACATGCGCAAGGTTTATCAGGACAACGGCTACCAGGAGGTCAAGGGGCCGCAACTGCTGGACAAGACGCTGTGGGAAAAAACCGGTCACTGGGACAAGTACCGCGACAATATGTTCACGACCGAGAGCGAAAAGCGCGATTTCGCCCTCAAGCCCATGAACTGCCCCGGCCACATCCTGATTTTTAAACAGGGCATCAAGAGCTATCGTGATTTGCCACTGCGCTATGGAGAGTTTGGCCAGTGCCATCGCAACGAGCCAACCGGCGGCCTGCACGGCATCATGCGGGTACGTGGTTTTACACAGGACGATGGCCACATTTTTTGTACTGAAGAACAGATTTTGAAAGAGTGCGTTGACTACACGACGCTGCTGCAAAAGGTTTATACCGACTTTGGCTTTAAAAACATCATCTATAAAGTCGCCACCCGGCCTGAAGCCCGTATTGGCTCCGACGAAAGCTGGGACAAGGCCGAGGCCGCACTGATTGAAAGCCTGCGCGCTTCGGGGTGCGAGTTTGAAATCTCCCCGGGCGAGGGTGCTTTTTATGGCCCCAAGATCGAATACACGCTGAAAGATGCGATTGGCCGACAGTGGCAGTGCGGCACGATCCAGGTCGATTTCTCCATGCCCGAACGGCTGGATGCAGAGTATGTCGGCGAAGACGGCGCTCGGCATCGCCCGGTCATGCTGCACCGGGCGATTGTCGGCAGTTTGGAGCGATTCATTGGGATCTTGATTGAGGAACACGCCGGCGCACTGCCCACCTGGCTTGCGCCAGAGCAGGTTTCCGTTCTCACAATTACCGATTCACAAGCCGATTACGCACGAAAAGTTGCTAAAACGCTGCAGAGTCAAGGTCTTAGGGTCAACCTTGACTTACGCAACGAGAAAATCACGTATAAAATACGCGAGCACTCATTGCAGAAGCAGCCCTATATCCTTGTCGTAGGTGATAAAGAGATGGCCGCAGGCGCAGTTTCAGTGCGTGCCCGCGGCAACAAAGACCTTGGCGTGATGTCAATTGAGGCATTTGCCGAGCAAATCGCTTCCGACATTGCACAAAAATCCTGATTTCAATCAATTTTTGATAAATCAAGTCTTGTGTTCTTGTCGAATGGGTGCAAGCTGCTATAGCTTTTATAGCAAATATTAAAGGATTCGCACCATCGCTACAGAATTTCGTGACCGCCGTCACCGTGAAGAACGCAAGCATCGCTTGAATCGTGAAATCATGGCCCCCGAAGTACGCCTTACGGGGCCAGACAATGAACCTTTGGGTGTTGTCAGTTTGATGGAGGCGTTGCGTCTGGCTGGTGAAGCGGACGTGGACTTGGTTGAGATTTCACCAACGGCCATTCCACCTGTTTGCAGATTGATGGACTACGGCAAATTCAAGTATGCCGAACAGAAAAAAGCTGCTGAAGCGAAGTCCAAGCAAAAAGTCATCGAGGTCAAGGAAGTCAAGTTCCGTCCTGGTACCGATGACGGTGACTACAACATCAAGCTGCGCAACATCAAGCGTTTTCTGGAAGACGGCGACAAGTGCAAGATCACGTTGCGCTTTCGGGGTCGGGAAATCACGCACCAGGAACTGGGTTTGGCCTTGCTGGCGCGGATTCGAGACGAACTGGCCGATCTGATTTTGGTTGAGCAGTTTCCAAAACTCGAAGGTCGTCAGATGGTCATGATGATCGCTCCGGGCCGCAAAAAAGTTGCTCCCAAGGCGTCAGCAGAAGTTGCTTGATTTTTGCTAAATGGGTTTTCTGAAAAATAACAAAGGTGCATTTAAACCATGTTCCTGTGAATCCTGACTTTGAGTCAGGATTGCAAAAGTAACGGCATTAAGCCGTTGCGCCAATGACAAGTGTCAAAACTTGTCATGACAAGTGGCTCGGGGCCATCAAGTCTGTGAACGTCTCGCAGCGCCTCACGAGCACAAATGAAAAGGAGCATATACATGCCCAAAATGAAGACCAAGAGCGGCGCTAAAAAGCGTTTCCGCGTTCGTCCAGGTGGCACCGTCAAACGTGGTCAAGCCTTCAAACGTCACATCTTGACCAAGAAGACCACCAAAAACAAACGTCAATTGCGTGGATCAGTCGCTGTTCATGAGACCAATATGGGTCACATGGCACAGATGCTTCCAGGCCGTGGCATTTAATTCAATGACGAACAAGGAGTAATACATGCCTCGCGTCAAACGTGGTGTAACGGCTCGCGCCCGCCACAAAAAAGTTCTAGCCCTTGCAAAAGGTTTTCGCGGTCGCCGCGGTAATGTCTTCCGGATCGCCAAAGAAGCGGTGATGAAGGCTGGGCAATACGCCTACCGTGACCGTCGAAACAAAAAACGTGTTTTCCGCCGTCTGTGGATTGCACGTATCAATGCCGCAAGCCGTTCATTTGGCCTGACCTACAGCCAGTTTGCCAATGGCCTGAAAAAAGCCGGTATCGAGATTGACCGCAAGGTCCTGTCCGATATGGCCATTCATGACAGTGCTGCTTTTGGCGCCATCGTCGAGCAGGCCAAAGCCAAGCTGGCTGCCTGATTTTCAGGACATGCGCTATTAAATAAATAGCTGCTTGCATAGGAAAATAGAGGGCTGGAGCTTGAAAAAGCTCTGGCCCTTTTTTCATGGTTTTCTGTGTAGCGTCCTCCTCATGGTCATGTGACCCAAAATGACGCTTCTGTGTTTCTTCCTGCACCTGTCCAAAAGAACTTATGAACGACGCCGATACCCTCAATGAGCTGATCGCTACTGCCAAAACCAAATTTTCGCAGTCTGCAACGCCTGCGGATCTGGAAAATGCCAAAGCACAATTTCTTGGCAAATCCGGCCGTATTACCGAATTCATGAAGGGTATGGCGCAGCTTTCAGTGGAGGAGAAAAAATCCCGCGGTGCTGCTGTCAACCTTGCCAAACAGGCCATTGAAGCGGCATTGAACGAACGTCGCCAGGCACTGGCGAATGCTGAACTCGAAAAGCAGTTAAAAGCCGAGGCACTCGATGTGACCTTGCCTGGCCGTCAGCGTATGCAGGGCGGCTTGCATCCCGTGTCGCTTACGCTGGAGCGGATTGAAGCCATTTTCGGATCCATGGGGTTTGACGTCGCGCAGGGCCCCGAGATTGAAACCGACTGGTTCAACTTCACAGCGCTCAATACACCGGAAGACCATCCGGCCCGATCCATGCACGACACTTTTTATGTCGAGGGCGGTACGGAAAACGCACCCAATTTGCTGCGTACCCATACCAGCCCGATGCAGATTCGCTATGCCGTCCAGCATGTCAAAAAGCATCGCGCCTTGATCGATGCAGGAGGCCGCATGCCTGAAATTCGGGTGATTGCCCCAGGCCGTACTTACCGTGTCGACAGTGACGCGACCCATTCGCCGATGTTTCACCAGTGCGAAGGATTGTGGATTGGCGAGAACGTGAGCTTCAAGGACCTGAAGTTTGTGTTCACCGATTTTTGCCGTACTTTTTTTGAAAGTGATGACCTGGTACTGCGTTTTCGCCCCAGTTTCTTTCCGTTTACCGAGCCGAGTGCTGAAATCGATATTCAATTTCAGTCCGGGCCGTTGTCAGGTCGCTGGCTCGAGGTGGCGGGTTCGGGACAGGTGCATCCGAATGTGGTGCGCAACATGGGACTTGACCCTGAAAAGTACATCGGTTTCGCCTTTGGCATGGGGCCGGACAGGCTGACCATGCTGCGCTACGGCGTCAATGACTTGCGCCTCTTCTTTGATGGCGACATCCGCTTCCTGTCCCAGTTCCAGTCATAACAACAAGAACAACAAACGAAAGAACAAGGCTACACCATGCAATTTCCAGAATCCTGGTTGCGCGAATTTTGCAATCCACCCATCAGCACCGAGCAACTTGCTGAAACCCTGACCATGGCCGGACTTGAAGTTGAAGAACTCAAGCCGTTTGCACCCCCGTTCAACCGCATCGTGGTCGGTGAAATTATCGAAGCCATTCAGCATCCTAACGCCGACCGCCTGCGCGTGTGCCAGGTTGATGTGGGGCAAGACAAATTCCTCACCATCGTCTGCGGAGCACCCAATGCGCGGGTTGGCATCAAGGTGCCTTGCGCACTGGTGGGTGCTGAATTGCCCCCTGGCGAAGACGGCAAGCCTTTCGTGATCAAAGTTGGCAAACTTCGCGGTGTGGAGAGCGAAGGGATGTTGTGCTCGGCGCGGGAACTCAAGCTTTCGGAGGACCATGGCGGCCTTCTGGAACTGGTGCCTGACGCGCCGGTGGGGCAGGACATTCGAGCGCATCTCAAGCTGGATGACACCTTGTTCGCGCTCAAGCTGACGCCCAATCTGGCGCACTGCCTGAGCGTCTACGGGGTAGCTCGCGAGGTTGCCGCGCTGACTGGGGCGCCCTTGAATGCGCTGGCTTTTCCTGCAGTGCGGGTTATTAACGATGACAAGCTGGCTGTCAAGGTCAGCGCGCCCGATTTGTGCGGCCGCTTTTCAGGACGCATTGTGCGCAACGTCAATCCGCAAGCGCCAACACCCTCCTGGATGATCGACCGCCTGGCGCGTTGCGGTCAGCGCAGCGTGACGGCGCTGGTGGATATTTCCAACTATGTAATGATTGAACTGGGCCGACCCAGCCATATCTTCGACCTCGACAAGATACAAGGTGGGCTGGATGTTCGCTGGGGCAAGCCGGGTGAAACCCTCAAACTGCTGAACGGCACCACCGTCGTGGTCGATGAACGGGTTGGCGTGATCGCCGACGAGCACCAGGTTGAATCGCTCGCTGGCATCATGGGCGGCGATGCCACGGCGGTGTCTGACGACACGAAAAACGTGTATGTTGAAGCTGCCTTTTGGTGGCCTAAAGCCATAGCAGGGCGTTCACGCCGCTACAACTTTTCCACCGATGCGGGCCACCGTTTTGAGCGTGGCGTTGATGCCGGACAAACCGTGGAGCATATCGAACGCATCACCCAACTCATTCTCGACATTTGCGGAATGCCAGACACGCAATGTGGGCCGGTTGACGACCTTCAGGTCAACCTTCCCAAGGCTGTGCCGGTCACCCTGCGCGTGGCGCGGGCCGCCAAGGTGATTGGCATGCCGCTCACACAGGCCCAATGCCAGGACGCACTGGTGCGCCTGGGGCTGGCTGTCGAACCTGGTGAGGGTGTGTTGACCGTGACGCCACCCAGCTACCGTTTTGACCTGCAAATAGAGGAAGACCTGATTGAAGAGGTGGTGCGTATTGTGGGATACGAGCAGTTGCCGCAAACGCCGCCGCTCGCACCCATCACTGCCCGAATCCGCCCCGAAGCCGAACGCAG
>JBBSRS010000195.1:0-5421 GCA_038242795.1 Burkholderiales bacterium | reverse complement strand
ATTGCACCTGCACCTGCCGCACCGCAGGCGTCTGCGGTGTCAGGCGCAGGGTCACCACGACGCCGCCGTGCTTTTGCGCCTCCTGAACCGGCGTGGCGGCCATGACCGAATGGCTGCAGCAGTAGGCAACAGCCGTGATCAGCATCCATCGAAAGCAGCGCTTGGCCATACCATGCCTTCAAACTTCGAAATACAGGCCGCTGATGGCAAGCTGCAAAAACTGGCTAGCCGCCTGTAGATTACTTACGGAGAACATCGCTTCCTGGATCCGCAAGCCCGAAGGCGCCCACGCACCAATGAAAGGCGCCGTGTCGCGAACCCGGCTGAGCCGGCCTATCTGCGGCATGGCGGACGCCAGGGAGCCGTCACTCAGCCGCACGATCAGGTTGGCGCTGTAGTCTGCATCCACCGGACCCGTCGCTGAAACATGACTTCCCATCGCGCGAAAACCTGCCGAACCGGGCACTGAAAAAGTCAGGTGGAGTCGCCGCACGCCCGCGGCAATATCGCACAGCAGCACACCGTCGTCTGGTTGGAAGTTGTAGTTGAACTCCTGGTCGTTGCAGCGCTGCAGAAACACGGCAGGACCGGAAAGATCAATGGTGATGGCGCACTCCTGGTAGTCGTACAGCTGCAAGGCAGAGGTCACTGCCGTGGGCGTGACCACCCTCCCCGAATCAGGCCGCTCCGCCCAATTGATGAAATAGGGGTCGGCAAACTCGTCCGGATCGGTGACCGTGATGATGTTGGACATGTTTTCCTCCGTCGGTGGCGTGGACCTCAGGGTGAACCGTTGGGTTTTGGCTCTGGCAGCACACGCAGCAAACCCCAGATGCCACCGTCGTAGACAAAACTGGCCTGACTGCGCCAGAGATAGTCCATCGGCTGCCTGAACCTGCCGCCCGCATTGACCAGCAGATTGGCCGCCATCTGTGGCCCGATGCCGTTGTAGCTGCCCTGAATGGTCCAGGCGTCACGAACCGAGTCGGCATGCGTCGCCAGCAATTGGGTGGAGTCCCGGTTCCACGGAGCAGGATTCCAGTCGTGACCATGCAAAGTAATTGCCTGCTGTCGCGTATGCCCGCCAGGATGCACCACGCGCAATCGCACCTCCTGGCCCACGCGTGCAACGAACAGCGGTGTTTCAGGATCGCACAGCCCTCTGCTCTCCTGCTTCAGCAAACCAGTTCCTGACTGGCAACGCAACTTTCTGGATACCGCTGCAAACCCTTCATCGCGCAGCATGTCATCGGCCTGCGACGGGCTGACCGTCTGCATTTGCGCCGTGTTGCGCTGGATTTTTGAGCTGAGAACGCCGGCGTAGTCAAACTCGTTGCGCGCTTCAAATTCGATGGACGGATCACCGCCCCGGCGCCCCCACAGCGGCTCGCTGCGGTAATTCATGGCCTTGACCCCGTAATCATCCGGCTCTTCGGCACCTTTCAGATTGGCAACACGGTCACCGCCGATTTTTGCATCGACGGCATCCTGCAGCACCATCACGAAGTCTCGGTAATAACGCATGCGGCCGCCGGCATCGCTGTAGCAGACCGTGGCGCTGGTTTCGCTGCCTTGCTCGGCGGCCCGCTCGCGTGCATCGATTGAGGGGCACAGTTTGCTGCCCGCAGGCCCGATGACCAGCGCCCCGATGGCCCCATGCGCCGGATGCTTGATGACGTCGCCAAAGCTCGACAAGGGCACGGCACCGAGCTCCATCGGTTTGTTGAGCTGCTTGCCGCTGGCATCCAGCGCGTAATCCCCTGCGTACCAGTACATAAGCCCGGTGCATTTGTCGTCACTTTCGCCCCTCGCGCAAGCGGGCACCAGGTTGCCTTGCAAGCGTATGCCGTCGGTCGGGTCTGGAGGGTTTCCAGGCGTGGCAGTGACAGAGGGAGCAGGCACCGGCGACCTGGGCGTGGGTGGGCGTGGACGAGTCTGTCCATCAGCTGGCGCAAGCGAGGGTTCGGGCTTTCCCGCTTTTACAATTTCCAGGCCGTTGATGCCAATATTGGCACCGTCGCCGGAAAGCGTGTAGCGCCCCACCATGGGCGCGGACAAGCCCACACTGCTGGACATGCGCAACTGGTTGTAGTTGAAGCCGTCCAGGATCATGGACATGAAGTTGTCGCTGTAGTGCGCGGTGCCGTCCGCCGTATCGGCCGCCTGTTTTTCCTGCCAGTCGGCCGGCAGGTGGTTGCGCAGGTTCACCTCCATGCAGGCGCCCGCAGGGGCGCGCAGCACCAGCGGCTCCATCTTGCGCAGGCCACTGGCGAATTCGCTCCGAATTTTTTCCAGGACCGCTTGGTTGGTCAGGGCGCGGGTCGGGCTGACCAGTTCAGGTTCGGCCTCGCCGGGCAGTTTGTTGTTGCGCACGAAAATGATGGCGTTCGGATCGTCCAGACCCAAACGGGCGTTGTACGAGATGCCGCGCCGGGGCGTCTCGCAGCTGCCTTGCACCTCGCAGGCGCGCACCGCGCTAATGTCAAAAAACAGGCGCTTCTCGTACGCGTCGCTCTGCCCGTCGGGCACGCACACCTGATTGAGCCGATTGGCATATTGGGGCACCGGCGTCTTGAGCAGTGAACCCGGCAAGGCATCGAGGCGTGCAACGCCCGGCTGCGGGGGCACGGGCAGCGTGACCGCCACTTTTTCTCCGCCGGCCAGGGTGTATTCCTTTTGCACCGTGCCATAGCTGCGCACCAGGCCCCACATGCCATCCCAGAGCTGGTCAACCGAAGAGCCCATGTACAGCGTATCGACACGCTGCGTGCCCTGCGGGTTGATTTTGATGTCGAACTCGAAATGCTCGGAAATACCCAGTGGCTGGGCACTGACGTGACCCGAGCGAGGATTGTCCGGCTCCCTCAGCCATTTGTAGCCGTTCATCGCAAAAACGTGTTGCGCTTCCTGCGCGCCCTGAACCAGGCGAACGTAAACCGGGTCGCCCTCGTAACCGGCCAGGATGGGCGTGGCCGGATCGCCCATGACACGCCATGGCTCGTTGCGCTGGAGGCGGCAATCGCCCGGCAATTGATCAACCGGGTAAAGCGCGCAGTTGAAATCCTTGCGCCACTGCTCCACGTCTGCAAGGGCCTGATCAAGCTGGCCGGCCATGGGCGTTCCGGCAAGCTGGCTGCGGGCGGCGGGCGACATGCTGCCCCCATAAGCATTTGTTGCCAGCTGCAAGTCTCTCGCCTGGTGCGCGGCAGTGCTGAACACGTTGGCCATGTCGCCCGTGCAACTCAGGCGGTCCTTGCGGGGGCCGGCAGGGCATGACTTCTGGCGGTAGTCAAACCCGCCAAGCTCTGCGTTAGCGGTACGTTCGGTGACGCGCAGCGGGACGGGCTCATTGCGGTAGTTGATGAGCTGGGTGCCAGGGTCTTCCGATGAAATGGCCAGCGGCCGGGCCAGGTTGGTGGGCACCTGCCGGCGTCCGAAGCGCAGCATGGAAAGATCCCGCGTCTCGGGATTGATGGGTTCCAGCGCAGTGTTGTACAACACCGAAAAATCAGCAAAGGCCAGGGCATACTCACGCCGGGTTTTACCGGTCTGGAGATCGCGGTCGCAGCGTGTTTTGGCATCGGTCCAGTTCGGGTCCAGCGGGTTGCTGTCTTTGCGCTCGCCTTTTCCCGGTGCCAGGCATTCGGGCGAAACAATGTTGGCGCGGGCGCTGGTGGGCCCGCCGTCCTCCCGCAAACGCAAAGGCTCGCGTAGTTCGCGAGGGCCAACTGCGGCGGTAGTCAAACGTTGCTTGCATTCGCCGTCAAACCGGTCCGACAGGTTAGCCCCGCCCAGCACACCCTTGCGCGCCTGGGCGCGGGTAGCCGGGTCTGGGCTGCACAGATTCAACCAGTCAGCGGCCGTGAGGGTGCTGTTGTCCAGCGTCAGCCAGACCGCATTGGCCGGCTCCACCACCAGAGCGGCATACAGGCCATGCTGCTGGTGAGAGCTGGGGCCGAAGTGGTCGTGCGTGAAGACCGTACGCAGCGTGTGGTCACGGCCGTTGCGCGAGTCCAGGATGGGGTCGGCCCACCAGCGCTGCACGGTGCGCTGCGCGCCACAGAACGGGTATTTTTCAGCCAACTCCCCCAGCGCCATGTGCTCGGACCCCGTTGGGCAAGTGCCGCGCGTCTTTAGCGCTTCGCAACGAACGTCATTGGGTGCGCAGGCTGCCTGGAACAGTGGATGCGTCTTCAGTTGAAGCGGCGCCTTGCCACGCTTTTCTGCGGTCTGGTTGTAGGCGTGGACACGCTCTCGCACCTCGTCAGGCGAGAAAGTGCCGTCCTCGTAGTTGAAGCCATTGCCCGACCCATCGGATGACGTCACGTCAAACTTCACCAGGTGGATGTGCTGCCCGATCGTGTCGGTGGGCGTGAAAATCTGAAAATCATCGAGCGCCAGCGCATTGGGCACAAAGTTGCTGTGCTTGAAGTTGATGCAATCGCCCGAGTTGGCCCTGAAAAACAGCGGCTCGGGCAGCCGTTCGCGGGTGTTGGGGTCAATGATGTCCTTCACATCCTGCTCCAGCGTGAGAATGCGGGCCTGCGGGTCGAACCAGCCATGCCGGTTCACCGTCAGTTCGGTCTGGATGACACCGACCTTGTAATGCCGCAACGGCGCCTGGGCCGGGCACGGGTCGGCAAAGGGCGCGCCAGGAACCGGGTCCCGCCCGTTCACCCTGAAAAGAGCCGCGCCCGACGACGCAGCATGTCCAGCAGACGGTGCAGACCAGTCCGTGCGGTAGGCACTTTTTTCCTGTGCCCACTCGGGGTGCGGAATGGCTGCGGGACTGACGGGCGAGAAGCCGGGTGTCGAAAGCTTGCCGGCGTGGAACGCCATGGCGCGCTTCTCGGCCGGCTCACCCTGGGGGTCGAGCAGCTTGATGCCGGTCTGCGCATCGATACGGCCCCACTCCTCGGCCAGCTTTGTCAAAGCATCAGGATTTTGGCTGAAAACACGCCGTGCATTGATCTGCGCGGTCCTGGAGCCCTTGGCCAGCGCCGCTTCCATCACATCCTGATTGGCCAGCGCCCGCACGGTCTGGTTGCCGCTGGTTTCCCAGCCCTTCAGAACATGGCGCGGCAGGCCGCCATCCACGATCTTGCCATCCGTCACATCCATGTCCAGGGGCGGCTGGGGCGGCCGGTGGCCGGCCTCGCCCGCCACGTAGAAGGGATAACCGCGAAAATCGTCTGTCGGCATGAGCGCCAGTGCCGTGCCCGGCAGTGGGACAAGCGCCGGGTTTTCCGTGCCACCCGTTACCTCGGCATCGGGCAGCCTGCGGCCGGCCGAACCGTCTTCAAACACATCGTGCGCGCGCCACAGCTCCCACATGCCCTGGGCGAAGTGGGGGTACAGGTGGCAATGAAAAATGGAATCGCCAGGCGTGAGGTTGCGATTGCCCGAGCCCCCAAATTCAAT
>JBBSRS010000194.1:0-5430 GCA_038242795.1 Burkholderiales bacterium | reverse complement strand
TTCAAAATCAAGGCACCCTGCTCGCTCATCACGCCGCCGGTGCCGGACACATAGGCCAGGTCGTGGTGCGCCACCTGGCGTTCGCCGGCGCGGCCCTGGATCTGGTGCATCGCCTCGATCACCTGCGTCATGCCGCCGGAGCTGCCGGTCTGGCCAAAGCTGAGTTGTCCGCCATGGGTGTTCATTGGAAAGTTGCCCTTGAATGTGAAATCGTGTTCGCGCAAAAACTGCATGCCTTCGCCCTTGGCGCAAAAGCCGGCGTCTTCCAGCGTCAGCAGCACGGTGATGGTGTAGCAGTCGTAAATCTGCGCCATGTGCATGTCGGCTGGGCTCAAATCCGCCATCGCAAAGGCGCGGCGCGAGGCCGGACCAATCGGCGTGGCCAGCATGTCGGCCGCGTAGGTCGGCGACTTGGTCTGCACATGTTCGCCACAGCCCACGACCTTGACGCCGCGATGCCGGCCTTTTTTGGCCTTGTCGTCGCGCGTCACCACCACGGCACCGCCGCCGGCCACCGGCATGACAATTTCCAGCATGCGCAGCGGCTCGGCCACCATGCGGGACGCCAGCACGTCCTCGACGGTGATGGGCTGGCCGTAAAACATGGCGTTGGGGTTGTGGCAGGCGTTGAAGCGCTGGTCGACGGCAATGCGCGCCAGGGCCGCGGCGTCGTAGCCATGAATGGCGGCGTAGCGCTGGGCAATCATGGCGTAACCGGTGTTTTGCGCCATGTGGCCGTAAGGCAGGTCCATCTCGGCCTCGGGCGCGCCAAAGCGCGTGCTGTGGCCGCCAAAGCGCGACGCCTTCATCACCTCGGCCATATGATCATCGTTCGGCGCAGTGGGTGCCATGCGCGACGGAATCACGCAGACCACGGTGTCGCACATGCCCATCTCGATCGCCATGGCCGCACGCCATACAGCGCCTACCGAACTGGCGCCGCCCAGGTCGACCACCTCGGCAAAGTTCAGCGGCACGCCCAGGTACTCGCCCGCCATTGCCGGCACGAACATACCGGCTTCATGGAACTGCGGCCCGACCGTGATCAGCCCGTCCACATCGGCCAGCGACAGGCCAGCATCCTCCAGCGCCTGCGTGGCCAGATCGGCCACCTGTTCCAGATGGAACATTTGTGGCGCGGTGGAATATTTTTCTGGCTTGTATTGCGCGGCACCAACCAGCGATGCCTGTCCTGTGAGTCCCATGGGTTCCTTCGGTGTGTATCAACAGCCTGCATTGTGGCCAGCCAGAAGCTGCCATCCATCGTCCGACAAGACTAGCCAGACGGCCCCTGATCGGGCGTGGATGTCAGGTCAACACCCGGGTTTTCCCTTGAATGAGGCCCCTGTCGTCCTTTCGGACGATGGCTTTTACACTCCGCCGACAAAGAATCCAGTCCGTAGCGCCCCCCGAAACGGACATGGCGCAATTCAAAGGAGACAAATTTTGCGAACTGCAGTCGGTGTCACCATGGCCGTCCTTATTGCGCTGGGAGCGGCGCAAGCCTTTGCCCCGCGCCAAACCCCTCCCCTGGCAGCCAGTCAGCTGCCCATGGACCGCGTGCAACTCAACTCGCTGGTGAAATCCAAAGCCGGCCTGGTGACCGGCGGCGAGATGGGCACGTTGCTGCTGTCGCCCGACCAGGGCAAGGACTGGCAGCGCGCCAGCGTGTCCAACAACCGGCAGGCGCTGATCAACCAGATCAGTTTTGCGTCCGACGGGCTGGACGGCATGGCGGTCGGCCACGAAGGCTGGATTTTGCACACGCTGGATGGCGGCAAAAGCTGGAAGGAAGTCGCCTTCGAGGAGAAGAACGGCGAACCTCTGATGAGCATTGCGCGCATTCCCTCGGGGGCCTGGATTGCGGTGGGTGCCTTTGGCCGCGCGATCCGCTCGAACGACGACGGCGCGAGCTGGACGCCCCTGGTGTTTCCGGCAGACGCTGACGTCGGCGACAAGCACATGAACCGGATTGTCGGTTCGGCCGACGGCCAGCACTGGCTGATCGTGGGCGAGCGCGGACTGGCGCTGCGCTCGAACGATGCCGGTGAAAACTGGACGGTGGTCCCGCCCTTCTACAACGGCTCCTTCTACAACGCCGCCGCCCTGCCGAATGGCGGCTGGCTGGTCTATGGCATGCGGGGCAATGCCTACCGGAGCAACGACGCGCAAGCTGCCTGGACCCAGTCCGACCTGCCGGTGCAGGCCTCGTTCTTCGGCCACACCATCACGTCGGATGGCCGCTTGCTGCTGGTCGGTCAGGGCAGCCTGATGGCCACCAGCACCGATGGCGGCGCGCACTTCAACATCAGCCGCGCCAAAGGCCGCGCCACCTTGACCGATGTGCTGGTGCAAGCCGATGGCCATGGCTGGATCACCAGCGACGCCGGCTTGCAGCCCTTTCCGCCCGTGGCGTCAACCGCCAGCCCCCAAACCTCCGGAGCCTCCCAATGAACGCGCCTTTGCCCGCCTCACGCACCCAGGCGCTGATCGCCCGCATCGCCCGCACCCTGATTGCCTGGCGCAAACCCATCGCGATCATCACCACCCTGATCACGCTGCTGCTGGGCGCCTCGGCCATGCGCACCCACCTTGACGCGGGCTTCAACAAGCTGATTCCGCTGCGGCATGAGTACATGGCGGCCTTTTTGCAGCATTCCACCATTTTTTCAGGCGCCAACCGGGTGCTGATCAATGTCCACTGGAAGGGCGAAGGCGACATCTTCAACGAGGAATTCCTCAAAACCCTGCGCGGCGTCAACGACGAGGTGTTTTTCACCCCCGGCGTCAACCGGGCGCAGGTGTATTCGCTGTTCACGCCCAACGTGCGCTACATCGAGATCACCGAAAACGGTTTTGTCGGCGAAGTCATCATTCCCTCGCGCTTCACCCCCAACGCCGAAGGCCTGGCCCAGGTGCGCTCCAACGTGGCCAAGTCGGGCCAGATCGGGCGCCTGGTCAGCAACGACCTGAAGTCGGCCATGGTGCGTGCCGACCTGCTGGAAGTGAATCCCAAGACCGGTGAACGGCTTGACTACCACCAGGTGGCCCAAAAGCTCGAAGCCATCCGCGCCAAGTTTGGCAGCCAGAATGTCGAAATCAACATCGTCGGCTTCGCCAAGGTGCTGGGCGACGTGATGGACGGGCTGATCACCGTCATCAGCTTCTTTGGCCTGGCGTTCCTTATCACGGCGGTATTGCTGTGGTTGTACTCGCGCTCGGTCAACTTGACGGCGCTGGCGCTGGTGGTGGCGCTGCTGCCGGTGGTCTGGCTGCTGGGCCTGCTGCCGCTGGGCGGCTACGGCATCGACCCGATGTCCATCCTGGTGCCCTTTCTGGTCTTTTCCATCGGCGTGTCGCATGCGGTGCAAATGACCAACGCCTGGAAGCAGGAGGTGCGCGCCGGGCTGAATTCCTCGGACGCCGCCGAAAGCGCCTTCCGCAAGCTGGCCGTTCCCGGCACCTTGGCGCTGCTGACCAACGCCCTGGGTTTCATGGTGATCATGATGATCGACATTCCCATCGTGCATGAGTTGGGCATCACCGCCTGCATGGGCGTGCTGCTGATGATCATCACCAACAAGGTGATGCTGCCGGTGATCCTGTCGCACCTGCGGCTAGAACCCGCCGCGCTGGGCCGCACCGACGGCGTCACCGGCCTGCATGGCCGCTGGTGGGCGATTTCGGCGCTGGCCAAGCCCGGCCCGGCGCTGGTGACGCTGGCCGTCTCGCTGGTGCTGCTGGTCGGCGGCACGATCATGTCGCGCCAACTGCTGACCGGCGACATTGGCGCCGGCGCGCCCGAGTTGCGCGCCGACTCGCGCTACAACCGCGACAACGACCGCATCATTGCCAACTACTCCATCGGCATGGACGTGCTGTCGGTGTATGCCGAAGCCAGCAACATCGACGAAGCCTGCCTGAACTGGCCGGTGATGAATGCCGTCGAGCGCTTTGACCTGACCATGCGCGGCGTGGACGGCGTGCGCTCGGTCTCCACCGTGGCCGGCCTGGCCAAGCTGGCGGCCAGCGGCAACAACGAGGGCAATCCCCGCTGGGCCGCGCTACAGCGCACCGAAGCGGCGCTGCGCACCGGCGCCAAGGCGGCCAACCCTGAACTGGGTCTGAACACCGGCAGCTGCG
The DNA here is from genome assembly GCA_038242795.1 of Burkholderiales bacterium. GTDB lineage: Bacteria > Pseudomonadota > Gammaproteobacteria > Burkholderiales > Burkholderiaceae_C > Polaromonas. Next base: position 1,287 of record JBBSRS010000194.1, on the reverse strand, counting down.
ACGTGATTCACCTGCAACTGTTCCTGAAAGACCATGAAGGCGCGACGCTCAAGCATGTGGTCGGTGAGGTGCAAAAGTTCATCGACGCCGACAAAACGCCCAACCTGAAGTTCCGTCTGGGTGGTGGCAATGCGGGCGTCGCGGCCGCCACCAACGACGCCGTCGAGCATGCCGAGGTGCAGATGCTGGCCGCCATCTTTGGCGCCATCACGCTGCTGTGCTGGCTGACCTTTCGCAGCTGGCGCGCGGTGCTGTGCATCATCGTGCCGCTGACGCTGGTGTCGATTTTGTGCAATGCGCTGATGGCGATGCTGGGCATTGGCCTGAAGGTGGCGACGCTGCCGGTGATTGCCATGGGCGTGGGCGTGGGCGTGGACTACGGCATTTACCTCTATGAGAGCCTGCAGCATGAAATGGAGCACAACGGCAAGTCGCTGCGCGAAGCCTTCTACGAAGCACTGCGCCAGCGCGGCACGGCCGCCGTGTTCACCGGCGTCACCATGTCGCTTGGCGTGGGCACCTGGGCCTTTTCAGCCCTGAAGTTCCAGGCCGACATGGGCATCTTGCTGGCCTTCATGTTCCTGGTCAACATGCTGGGCGCGGTGTTCCTGCTGCCGGCCATGGCCTGCTGGCTGGGCATTGGCCAGGACCGCAAGTCGGCCGTGGACAGTCCGGCTGGCGCCCGGCTCAGCCCTGCGCGCAAACAGTCATGAAGACGCTGGAACGCCTGCTGCTGGAACGCGAACTGCATCAGGTGCTGATCGCCTATGCCCGGCTTTGTGACGGTCGTGACTGGGCGCTGATGGAGCAGGTTTTCAGCGCAGACGCCAGCGCCAGCTACGGTGGCCGCGCACTGCCCGACGGTGCCGCCATTCTGGCCATGCTGCGCGACAACCTGGGCGGCTGCGGCCCGACCCAGCACCTGCTGGGAAATCTGCAAGTGGAGGTGGAGGGTGAACAGGTGAGCAGCCGCATCGAAGTGCGCGCCAGCCACCGGGGCACGGGCGAGAAAAAAGACCTGACCTACGACTGCATGGGCCACTACCAGGACCGCTGGACGCACACCCCGGGCGGCTGGCGCATTGCCCACCGCGCCATGACGGTAGCGCTGGAATTTGGCAGCCGCCGGGTACTCGGACCGGCGCCCTGAGCAAAAGGCGTGCAGCGGGTTGCTTCAAGGCAATTTTTTAAGCCAAAACAGCTTGTTGCGCAAGCAACACGGGCGCAAGAAGCTATTAAAAAGTGAGTGCCAAAAGCCTGATTTCAACCTCAAGGCGTCATCCCCTG
>JBBSRS010000193.1:0-5434 GCA_038242795.1 Burkholderiales bacterium | reverse complement strand
GATCAGCGGCGAAGCCATGAAGGCATGGGCCCGCCCAGGCCTGTCGCTGACCGCACAAACTGCTGCGGACGTGAGCGGATCCGCAGCCGTGTCGTTCACAGCCACCGTGCGCCCCAGACGCAGCGCTGCAACCAGCGCCGGTCCGTAATCGTCAAGCCGGTGGCTTCCAGCCAGACTGAAAAGCCTGCCATCGCTCCACATCGGCAGCACCTCGATCCCTTCACCCGTTTCGCCCACGGCGGTGTAGCCGACAAACGCGGCATTGAAAAACTGCCCCAGCTTTTTAGCCACCAGTTTCATCATCGGCTCGGGCTCAACCGCATCGCGCAAGGTATCGCTGATGTCCAACTGAAAAGTCTGCTGGTTTTGCGCTTGTGACCTGCGCTGTTCCGCCCGTATTTTTTGCGTGGTTTCGACCAAAAAGCAGTACACACCAGCGACCTGTCCGTTCTCGTCGCGAAACGGCAGGAATGACAGCGTCCACCAGGTCGCTTCCCTGTGGCCCTTGCGTGTCACGGTCAAGGGCATGTCTTCGTAATGGGCCCCCTTGCCGGCAAGCGCTTGGGTCGCAATCGGCTCGATTTCTCTCCAGGAATCGGTCCATTGTTCGGCCGCAGGCAAGCCCGACAGCCCTTTGAATCGCGAACCGAGTATCTGGCGATAGCTGTCGTTGAAAAATGACAGAAAGCCCGGGCCCCAGCCCATGATCATCGGTTGGGAACTGCCGAGCAGCGTGGCCAGCATGCTTTTAAGGGTGGAAGGCCATTCTGACGGTGTGCCCAGCGGGGTACCACGCCAGTCCTGGGCGTTGATCAACCTGCCCATTTCGCCGCCATTGGCCAGAAAAGCAGGCATCTGCGGCGGGTCTGCCAAGTGGTTCTGATGGTTTTCAATCATGCGAGACAGGCGTTTTTTCTGAACCAGGGGATGGTCAGGCTTTCTGAAGCATCTCATTCTGCATCATCCGTGACATTCCTTCACTTTATCGCGTGAGGTGTCACACTTTTTCCACAACCTCCCATTTTGACGCTGGTAACCAAGCGTCACTCAGCATTGAGACCGCAGCAATCCGTTTGTCTCCAAACATCACATGTTCATTGTTTCGTTGACAAGCTTAAAAACCGTTCAGCATGGAGGCGCAACAGCAAGCCAAAATGCCTGTTCCAGCGGCACAGCCATTTTTTCTGAAATATTCTACCCAATCAAATACGCTTAAAATGTAAATTACGTTGCAAAAAAAAATAAGACTTGCGCCGTGATGGTTTGAAGTGTGACGTATGCATGGTGGAAATGGTCAATTTGCTATTTTTTTTATAGCTTATAAGTCACGCAGTGCAAGCGATTAAGGCCTATTTGACCAAAAAAATGATGCCTGATTGGAAATGCGACTGTAAATTACCGGTGTTCAAACCACTGTCTTTTTAAAAAGCCGTCGCTCCTGACTTTCTGCTGCTCAAACGCATCCTGAAAGCAACGCTCAACGAGATCGCGCCTTGAACGGCAAGGACAATCAAAAATTGAAAAATCCAATCCAGTGCCCTGGGAAAGACACGGGCCGGATTGACATTGTTTACCTTTGGGTGAACGATGCCGATCCTGTGTGGCGGCACAAGCGCCATAGGGCCTATGCCGCCTGGACCCGGAACAACAGCGAGGCGCTGGCTGCTTTTGGCAACGTGGCTGGCCGCTACCGGGACAATTCGGAATTACTTTTCAACCTGCGCGCGCTGGAACTGTTTTTCCCAGACCATGGCCACGTCTATATCGTGACCGACGGGCAAACGCCGGCGTGGCTGCGGCCGTCCAGCCGAATAACGCTCGTGGACCACCGCCATCTGCTTGCGTCCACGTCGCACGGGGTATTCGACTCGGGCCATATCGAGTCGTACCTGCACCACATTCCCGGCTTGTCCGAGCGTTTCATCTACCTGAACGACGACGTTTTTTTTGGCCAGGAAGTCAACCCAGCCTGGTGGTTCGAAGACAGGATCAAGGTGTTTCTTGAGCCGGCGTCGCAACCGCACCCCGAGGCGCTGCACCCTGGCGAGACGGCGCTGGTCAATGCGTCGATCGAGTCCGGGCGCTGGCTGACCGCGCGCTATCCGCACTACCGGCACCTTCCGCAGGTGTATTCGCACACGCCGCGTGCCATGCGCAAAAGCTTGATGCATGAGCTGGAACACCTGGCAGGCGACTGGTTTGCGCAGGTCCGGTCCACCGTGTTCCGGTCGTGGCGAATTCCGCCCATCGTTCCCGACCTGGCGCCGCGCTGGATGGTAGAGATGGGCTACGCCGAGCAAAGGGTGCTCAATCCGCTCTGCATCAACACCGGTGAGGCGCAGGCTGCCGTCCAGTTTGAAACACTGCTCAACAACTTCGGCAGCTTGCCATTTTTCTGCATCAACGACACCTGCGACGAAGCCGCAGGGGACGATCCGCGCTTGCTGAAGATTGCGCAAACCCTGGAAAAACTCCTGCCCGATCCGTCATCGTTTGAATGGGCATTCGATCAGCGCAGGGTCGCCTGAACTGTCAGGACAATTGCCAAGACAGCTTGCTGCGCTCGGGCTGCCTGCGCCTTCAGCTGCCAGAATAGAGATGCTGATGCACATTAAAAAATCCCGGGCTGTCGGCACAGTTCCGGGATTTTGAAGGTTCTGGCATCACGCAGCCGGACTGCCCGGAACTGCACTCGCGACTGAATTACATGGCGAACTTGGCCTTGGCATCGGCCTGGCAGGTGTCCTTGGCATTGCCTGCCAAGCTGTCGCAGCGTTCCTTGGCGGCCTTGTAATTGGCTTCGCGCGTTTCTGCATTGGCATCTTTGCGGGCTTCGTTGACATTGGCGGTTTTGTTGGCAGTGCCCGCAGCGGCGGCTTCGGCGACCTTGGCGTCTTCCTTGGCTTTCACATGCGCGGCCTTGGCATCCTTGACGCACACATCCTTGGCGTTGCCGGCCAGGTCGTCGCACTTTTCCTTGGCGGTGTCATAAGCCGCGTCGGCCTTGGCCATGGCGACATCACGGGTGTGCTTGGCACTGGGCTTGTACTGCGACTCCAGGTCGGCCTTGGCGACCTTTTCCGCGCCTTTGGCTTCAGACACGCAAATGTCCTTGGCATTGTCCTTGAGACTGCCGCACTTGTCGCGGTTGACCTTGTAGTCAGCACTGACCTGCTTTTTCTGGGTGTCGTATTCGGCCTTGGTCAGCGCCACGGCGTTGCCGGCAAAAATGCATGACATGGCGACGCTGAGCATGAGAAGTCTGGTTTTCATGATGAATCCTTGAAAGGTTGGGGAACGTTGGGTTTCAGGTTTTGTAGCGGGGGTGCTTGACCAGCCGCCGCTCAATAGCGCTCGAAGAAATTGGTCGGGTTGCGCTCATGCCAGGCATTGACCTGGGTTTCAGCCTCTTCGTGTGTCACGCCATGGCGCTCCTGGATCTTGCCCAGCAACTGGTCGCGCTTGCCGGCAATCACATCCAGATCATCATCCGTCAGCTTGCCCCACTGTTCCTTGACCTTGCCTTTGAACTGGAGCCAGTTGCCTTGTATTCGATCTTCGTTCATGCTTTTCTCCTCGTTATGGTGTCACTCTGTCGGGCATGTCGGGGAATGCCGCAAGGGCAAACTGTCGCTGCCTGCAGAAACAAGATGCTAGCCATGACAACGCGGCAAAGAAGTAGGCCGGCGGGTTTTGAAGCGGTAGTCTGATGACTACAGTCGCGCTGGACAGACCGTGAAACGATTATTTTCTGGCGCGCAGCGTGCGGCTCAGCAACGCCACCGGCAGCAACCCGACCAGCACCAGCGCCAGCGCCGGCAGGGCCGCCTCGCCCAGGCGCTCGTCCCGCGCCAGCTGGTAGGTCACCACGGCCAGGGTGTCGCTGTTGAAGGGCCGCAGCACCAGCGTGGCGGGCAGCTCCTTCATCACATCGACAAACACCAGCAGGCCCGCCACCGCCACCGAACGCTGGAGCAGCGGCCAGTGCACCCGTGCCAGCAGGCCGGCACCGGTGGTGCCCAACATGCGGGCACTGTCGTCAAAGCTGGCTGGAATGCGCGAATAGCCGCTCTGGATGCTTTGCAGCGCCACCGCGCTGAAACGCACCAGATAGGCCCAGACCACGCCCAGCACGGTGGCGGTGATCCAGTAGCCGGCGCCGGTTTGCGGTGCGGCCGCCTGCAGCCAGCCGACCGGCAGCAGCAGCCCGACGACAATGACCGCGCCCGGAACGGCATAGCCCAGACTGGCCAGCTGCACCGCGGTACGGGTCAGCAGATCGGGCTGGCGCCGCACGGCAAACGCCAGGCCCAACGCCAAGGCGGTGGCCAGCACAGCGCTCAATCCGGCAAGCCACAGGCTGTTCAGCGTCCAGTTGGCAAACTGGTCCCAGAGGAGGTTGTCCCAGCCCAGCACCAGCGGCCGCAGCATGAACAGCACCGGCAGGACGAAGCCAAAGGCGATCGGCGCGGCGCAAATACCCCAGGCCAGCGCTGCCCGCCCGCCGCGCAATTGCACCGGCACGGCGTCGGCAGACCCGGCACGTGCACCTCGACCGGCGGCAAAACGCATGCGCTGCTGGGCGCTGTGCTCGATGCGCAGCAGCACCGCGACGAACACCAGCAGCACGGTCGCCAGTTGCGCGGCTGCCATGCGGTTGTCCATCGACAGCCAGGCCTTGTAAATGCCGGCGGTGAAGGTCTGGATGCCAAAGTAGCTGGACACGCCGAAGTCCGCCAGCGTTTCCATCAGCGCCAGCGCCACGCCGGCCGCCACCGCCGGACGCGCCAGCGGCAGGGCCACCTCGCGGATGCGCCGGGACAGCGGCGCACCCAGCAGCCGGGCCGCTTCCATCAGGTGCGCGGCGCGTTCGGACAGGGCGGTGCGCGCCAGCAGATAGACATACGGGTACAGCGACACCGTGAACACCAGCACCGCGCCGCCCAGGCTGCGCACTTCCGGCAGCAGCCGCCCCTGCAGGCCGAAAGCCGTTCTCAGCCAGGTTTGCAGGGGCCCGCCGTATTGCAGGAAGTCGGTGTAGGCATAGGCCAGCACATAGGCCGGCATGGCCAGCGGCAGCAGCAAGGCCCATTCAAAAATGCGCCGGCCCGGAAACTCGAACAGCGTCACCGCGCTGGCGGTGGCCATGCCGACGGCAGCGACGCCCGCGCCGACCAGCCCGCACAGCAACAGCGACGTCCAGGTGTAGTCCGGCAGCACGGTCTGCAGCATCTGCGTGAGGATGGAGCGCGCCGGGGCGTCGAATTCGAGCCAGGACAACGCCACTGCCAGCACGGGAAGCGTCAGGAATGCCACCAGCAGCAGCAAAAAGGCGGAAGGAACAAAGCGAAAAAAGAGTCGGCGGAACATTAAAACCCGATGGAATGCGGCTGCCGGCCGGCTCCTGCCCTGCCTGCTCGCGCCGTGGTGTTTG
>JBBSRS010000192.1:0-5455 GCA_038242795.1 Burkholderiales bacterium | reverse complement strand
GCCAAAGTGATCAAAGCACGGAAACCGTCTTCCAGTGCGGCTTCGGCTGAGTCCGCGCCTGTTGCGGCCAAGAAAGCGGTCAAAAAGGCTGTGGCCAAGACACCGATTGTGAAAATCCCTGTGACCAAGAAAGTTGCAGCCAAGCAAGCTGCGGTCAAGACGGCTGTCAAAAAGCCTGCTGCCAAAAAGACAGCCACGAAGAAAACCACGCCCCGGGGCGAATGAGGCTGACGATCGTCGCCGTCGGCCAGAAGGTGCCTGACTGGGCACAGACGGCCTATGACGACTATGCAAAACGCTTTCCGCCTGAGTTAAAAGTTGAACTCAGGGCTGTCAAGACGGAACCTCGCGGCTCCAAAACCCTGGACACCCTGCTGGCTACAGAGCGCACCCGCATTGAAGGCGCCATCGCCCGAGGCTGCCGGGTCGTGGCACTGGATGAACGCGGTACCGCTGTCACCACGATGGCGCTGGCAGAAAACCTCAAGAGCTGGCAGCTGTCCGGGGATGACATCGCCATTGTGATTGGCGGGCCGGATGGGCTGGACGCTGGCTTCAAACAGTCAGCCCATCAGCGCATTCGTCTGTCTGATCTGACCCTGCCGCATGCCATGGTGCGTGTACTGCTGATCGAGCAGCTTTACCGTGCCTGGAGTATCACCATCAATCATCCGTACCATCGCGAATAATTTTTTTCAGGCAAGTTCAGCATGGATCAGTTTGTGTATCTGGCCTCTCAAAGCCCAAGACGGCGGCAGTTGCTGGAACAACTGGGGGTTCGGTACGAACTGCTGCTGCCCGAGGCAGACGAAGACACTGAAGCATTGGAAGCCGTGCTGGTCAAGGAGGCGCCAGCACGTTACGTCAAACGGGTGACAGGCCTCAAACTCGACGCCGCTTCAGCGCGCCTGATGCGACGCCGACTGCCGCCAGCGCCCATCCTGTGCGCTGACACCACCGTGGCCCTCGGGCGCACCATTTACGGCAAGCCCGACGACACCCGTCATGCCGAGCGCCTGCTGTCTGAACTTTCGGGCAAAACGCACCGGGTTCTGACGGCCGTGAACATCGGGTCGGGCCAGGAACGTTTTTTCGCCCTCAGTAGTTCACAGGTGAGTTTCGAGCCCATGACGGCTGAACAAATCAGCCGCTACGCAGCCACGGGCGAACCTCTGGGCAAGGCGGGGGCCTATGCCATACAGGGCAGGGTGTCCATGCACATCACCCGAATTTGCGGCAGTTACAGTGGCATCATGGGCCTGCCATTATGGGAAACCGCTTCCCTGCTTCGGGCTGCCGGATTTGCCATTTAGCCTTACTCTCTGAGAACCATGCAACAAGAAATCCTGATCAACTGGTCGCCCCAAGAGACACGCGTTGCGGTGGTGGAGCATGCCGCCGTGCAGGAATTGCAGGTGGAACGGACACTTGAGCGCGGACTGGTGGGCAATGTCTATCTCGGCAAGATAGTCCGCGTGCTGCCGGGAATGCAGTCCGCGTTTATCGACATCGGCTTGGACCGCGCCGCATTTTTGCATGTGGCCGACTTGATGAGCAGCATCAACAGCCGCCATGCCGAACCCGAAGCCGCACCGAGTGGCTCCGCTGCAGCGTCCGCAAGTCCATTGCTGCAGCCGATCGAGAAGCAGCTGTTTGAAGGACAAGCGTTGATGGTGCAGGTTCTCAAGGACCCCTTGGGCACGAAAGGCGCACGCTTGACGGCACAGATCAGCATTGCCGGCCGTTTGCTGGTCTTTCTTCCTCAGGACAACCACATTGGCGTGTCCCAAAAAATCCCGCCCCGCCAACGCGAAGAGCTGCGCCAGCGGGTTCAGTCTCTGGTCGCTGACATGGGCGGTGGTTTTATTCTCCGCACCAATGGCGAGGACGCCACAGACATTGAACTGGCGGAAGACATCGCTTACCTGCGAAAAACCTGGCTTCGGATCAAGCAGTCTTCCTTGCGCATGCCGGCTGCGTCTGTGTTGCACCAGGACTTGAACCTGTTGCAGCGCGTGCTGCGCGACATGGCATTGGAAAATACACAAACCATTCGCATCGATTCACGTGAACAGTTCGAAAAACTCAAGGCTTTTGCCCTGGAGTTCATGCCCTCGACGGTTCCAAAGCTTCAGCTTTACAGCGGTGAACGGCCCATTTTTGACCTGTTCAACATCGACGAGGAAATTGCCAAAGCCCTGGGTCGCCGGGTGGACCTCAAGTCCGGCGGCTATCTGGTGGTTGACCAGACAGAAGCGTTGACGACGGTTGATGTGAACACCGGCGGATTCGTTGGCGCCCGAAACTTCGACGAAACGATCTACAAAACCAATCTGGAGGCGGCCCAAGCCATTGCCAGGCAACTCCGTTTGCGCAACCTGGGCGGTATCGTGGTTGTCGACTTCATCGACATGAGCAAAGAAAACCACCGTGATGCGGTATTGGCTGAGTTCAAGAGACAACTGGCGAGAGATCGCATTAAAACCGCTGTGAATGGATTCTCGGCGTTGGGGTTGCTTGAAATGACACGCAAGCGAACACGGGAGTCACTGGCGCATCAGCTCTGCGAGCCTTGCATTGCCTGCAGCGGAAAAGGGATTGTCAAAACGGCCCGCAGTGTGACGTACGACATCCTGCGTGAAATTTTGCGTGAAGCACGCCAGTTCAACCCACGGGAATTCAGGATCGTGGCTTCTCCCAAAGTGATCGAGTTGTTTCTGGACGAGGAAAGCCAGCACCTTGCGAGCCTGAGCGACTTTATTTGCAAACCCATTTCCCTGCAGGCCGAAGCGGTGATGGCCCAAGAGCAATACGACATTGTGTTGCTTTGACAGCGAGACCGTCCGAGCATGCCCAAGAGATTCACCGCAAACACCCGGCCCATCCCGATTCTGGTCTACCACCAGATCGCTGCCGCACCGCCAAAAGGCAGTCCGTTTCGAAGTCTGTATGTAGCGCCAGAAGCCTTCGCCAGACAAATGGCCTGGCTTGAGCGCTTGGGCTACCAGGGCTTGTCCATGACGGCTTTGCAACCTTATTTAAAGGGCCAGGAAAATGGCAAGGTTGTGGGAATAACGTTTGATGATGGCTACTTGAACAATTTGTCGAATGCTTTGCCTTCGTTGAAGAAGCACTGCTTCTCGTCGACGTGTTATGCCGTGAGCGGATTGCTGGGCAAGACCAATGTCTGGGATGTCAAAGCGGGCATTGCACAGACCCCGTTGATGAACGAAGCGCAACTGCGTGAATGGGTAGCGGGGGGTCAGGAAGTGGGCTCGCATACCCATCAGCACATTGATCTGACGGATAGCCAACCAGAAAACTGTCGGCTTGAAATTGCATTGGGAAAAAACGAGCTCGAATCGGTGGTGGAAACTCCGGTAGCCCATTTTTGCTACCCGTATGGCCGTTATCAACCCGAGCATAGAGCGATGGTTGATGAACTCGGCTTCTTGACGGCCACAACCACGCAGCGAAGCCGCTGCCATCCCCAAACTGACATGCTGCAGTTGCCGCGTGTGCCCGTTTTGCGTTCGACGGTCCTGCCTTTGTTCTGGCTCAAGATTGCAACGACTTACGAAGACCGCCGAAAAAAATGAGTGCGTTCACGCCAAGTTCTGCTGAAAATTTCTTGGGCGAACAAAGACGGCTGCGAATTGCTGTCTTCAACCGGACTTTTTCGACGGCTGGCGGTGGCGCAGAGCGTTACTCGATTGCATTGGTCGAGCAATTGGCCGCCAGGCATGACATCCATGTGTTCGCCCAGGAAATAGCCCATGACTGGCCGGACGTCACCTACCACCGGGTCGCCATGCCCATGCGCAAACCCCGGTGGATCAATCAGTTGTGGTTTGCCACCTGCACCTGGTGGTTGACGCGCAAAGGTTTTGAGGTGGTGCATTCCCACGAAAACACCTGGCATGGCGACGTTCAAACGGTGCATGTATTGCCTGTGAAACACACGCTTTTTCGTGAACTTCGGGGCTGGCGTCGAGTTTTAAAGTGGCTCAAGGTGGCCACCAGCCCGCGGCTTCTGGCCTATCTGGGGCTGGAGCGGTTACGGTTCATGTCCAATCCCGACAAGAAAGTAGTGGTCACCTCTGAGAGCCTTCGGAAGATCATGAATTCCACCTATCCAGAATGTGCAAGCCTGCTCTCGGTCATCACACCCGGAATAACGTTGCCGCCTTTGCCTGTCACACCACTCAGCAAACACAATGCAAGGTCACTTTTGGGCTTGCCTCAAGAGGCACCCTGCATTTTGTTTGTTGCCAATGATTACCGGAAAAAAGGGTTAAAAACCTTGCTTCAAGCGCTCAGCCAGTGCCCGTCTGACTTTGCATTGGCTGTTGTTGGAAATCTGTCCGAAATGCCCCGCTTTATGGAAGAGGTAAAAAAGCTCAATCTGGAATCCAGAGTCTTTTTTCTGGGTTCCTTGAAAAATGTGGCGCCTGCTTATGAAGCTGCTGATTGTCTGGCCCATCCAACGCTTGAAGATACTTTTGCCATGGTGGTGCTTGAAGCCATGTCCTACGCACTGCCGGTGGTGGTCAGCTCTTCAAAATACTGCGGTATTTCAGATCTTCTGGAGCATGGAAAAAATGCGTTGATTCTGGACAATCCCCTGGATTCGCTGGATCTGCAGCATGCACTTGAACAGGTGTTGACGCAACCATCGTTGAATGCGGCGTTAAGCAAAGGCGCATTGGCTTTTGCAAGCTGCTATCAATGGCATCGGCTTGCACGGCAACAGGAGATGCTGTATCTGCAAGTGGATTTGGCTAAAAATGGTATTTGTGCTCGTCCTGCAGCGTGAGGCACTTGTTCAATGCGTCACCCTCCGGGCCGGTAACGAACCACTCGACGAACTTTGAATCAATGGTTAAGAGGAATTGAATGTTTTTGACGTATTTCGACACCATGCCGCGCCGCTTGCTGGCCCTGACGGCGGTGGCAGGCGTGGCGCTGCTGGCTTTTGGTCTTTACTTGCAGCATGTCGTGGGGCTGGAGCCTTGCCCGATGTGCATCGTGCAGCGTTATGCGCTGGTGCTGGTCACGCTGGTGGCCGGGTTGAGCGCCCTGAGCGACCGGCGCAATGTGCTGATCACCGGCGCCAGCGTGCTGGTGTTGCTGTCGGGCTTTGGCGCGTTTGTGGCGGCGCGGCAGAGCTTCCTGCAGTGGTATCCGCCCGAAATCGCCTCGTGCGGCCGGGATTTCTACGGAATGATCGAAACCTTTCCGCTCAAGCGCGCCATTCCCATGATTTTCAAGGGCAGCGGTGACTGCACTGCCATTGACTGGACTTTTCTGGGCGGCTCGATTGCCAACTGGTCTTTTGTCTGCTGTGGGCTGATTGCCGTGATGGCGCTGACGCTGGTCGTCAGGCAGGCGCGCCAGCGCTGATTCAGCAACATGCTGCCTTTATTGCTATTAAAAGCAGAGCTGTCAGCGCCCG
>JBBSRS010000191.1:0-5468 GCA_038242795.1 Burkholderiales bacterium | reverse complement strand
GGATAAACCACACCGCTGTGCGGTGAGTCAAGAACCAGCGCACTGCTGCCGGGAAGATGGGTGATGAGCTGCATGACGCAACTTTATCAGCAGCCTTGACGGCGTGCGCAGGCGCGTGGAAGACATTTGCGCGGGTTTGCAAAACAATTCTGGAACCGCAAGCCGCTACTGGAAACCCTATAAAAACCAGTCATTTGTCCTACAAAACTTTGCCTGTTGACCCCACAGTTGCAACAGTTTGCTTGCATAGAATTATTCGGGAACAACCATTCAAAGTTCTGGTCATACCTGCCACTTGCCGTTATCCATATACAAAGGGACCATCATGAAATTATTCAATCGCAGCTTGTCAACCGCCATTCTGTCGGTTGCAGCACTCACGGCTGCTGCAGGAGCCCAGGCACAGAGCAATTACGCGCTGTATTCTCCAGGCGCCAGTTATGTTGGCCTCAACGTGGGCTCATCCAATTATTCGCTGGGCAACGGATTCGGGCCTTTCGGGTCGGATGACAGCGACACGGTCTACAACATCTACACCGGCACTTTCTTTACCCCAAACCTCGGGTTTGAGGTGGGCTACACCAATTTCGGCAAGATTGACCGGGCTGGCGGCAACACCAAGGCCGAGGGCATCAACCTGAGCCTGGTTGGCCGGGCGCCGATCACCCAGTCGTTCAACATTTTTGGCAAGCTCGGGACGACCTATGGCCGCACCGATGTCTCGGCCTTTCCGGGCACCGGCATCACGTCCGGCAAGGAAAACGGGTTTGGCGTTTCTTACGGCATTGGCGCAGAGTATTCCTTCAATCCTCAACTGTCCGCTGTGCTGCAGTATGACGAGCACAAGCTGAAGTTTGCCGGCAGTGGACGTGACCGCGTCAACGCCACCACGGTTGGCCTGCGCTACCGCTTCTAAATTTTGCACCGACCGGCTCTGGCCGGAAACCCAGCGCCTGCAAACCGTGGTTTCGCAGGCGCTTTGCTTTTCAACTTAAAATACTACTGAAAACATAGCAACAGATGGCCGTTCTATCAGCGAAAAGAGCAGTTTCAGCTGTTATTGCGTACTTCAATCTATTAGACATCGCGTTGCCTGGAATTGCTTTTCATTCGCGGGGCCACAGGTTTCACACCCAATTCTCGACTGATCTGAAAACTGAATCACATCCCAAAGTGAATTCAACCTTGCCCTGTGATTCGGCCACAGTGCCGTGATCGGCGAAAATACGTTCGGCTCCTGCTTTTCACGCGCTTGCGACGCTTCCTTAGACCCAGAACAGAATCCCTCCCCATGCATCCCGACAAGTCAGTCAATGAACGTTTTTTCCAGTCTTTTTTATTCGAGGTGCTGGCCATTGCCATTTGTGCGCCGCTTGGTTCCTGGCTGCTGGGTTACCCGCTGGCGCACATTGGATGGCTGACGCTGATGATTTCACTTGTCGCCATGAGCTGGAACATGGTGTTCAATCTGTTGTTTGACCGAGCCCAGCATCGCATGGGCTTCGAGCGGACAGTGATGGTTCGCGGCCTTCATGCCTTCCTGTTTGAACTTGGATTGTTGCTGGTCATTGTCCCGTTGGCGGCCTGGTGGCTTGACATTGGCCTGTGGCAGGCTTTCGTGCTGGACATCGGCATTGCATTGTTCTTTTTGCCGTACACATTTTTCTTCAACTGGACCTACGACGTGCTGCGGGCTCGCCTGATCGCCCGAAGAATCCGGCGCGCCCAGGGTTGATGCTGTTGGATCATTCGCGCTTGCCACGGGTTCCCAATGGCAACTCACTGGACTCGACACATTCGAAACGGCCGCTGGTGACCTGAAAGTCCCAGCGCTCCAGCCGGCAGGACGGCGGTTGCCCCGGGCTGTGGCAACGCAACAGATTCACCGAATTGGGGATGCCCGCACGCACCCGGCTGGACAGCGCGGTACCCGCCTGAACACACCAGAGCCGGCGTTCCAGGCCGGTCAGACGCGCCGACAGGTCGCACAACGAAGGCAGGTGAATATGCCCGCCCATGACGATATCGGCGCCCGCCCTTGACCAGGCCAGTACGGCCGGTTCCCAGCCGCGCAGGCGATCATGCTGGTCCTCGGTGTGCATCACATGCACCGGCTGGTGGACGACGACCATGCGCAACTGCCCTGGGCCCGAACGCTGGAGTTCGGCCACCACCCGCTCGATCTGAGCGCGCGACACCTCACCGTTCTTGTGCCGCCAACGGCGCGTCGTCTTCACGCCAATGGCATGCAGCCAAGGCGTGGATACCACCGGTTCCATCGCAGCGCCAAACGCCTTGCAAAAGCGCGCATACGGCGTGAACAGCCGCTGGAAAAGGTTGAACAGTGGAATGTCGTGGTTGCCCGGAATGACCAGCCAGCGTGGAATCGCCAGGCTGTCGCAAAATTCACGCGCCTGCGCAAACTGTGATGTTTGCGCCCGCTGGGTGATGTCTCCTGACAGCACCAGCACATCCGGCCGCTGTTCCCTGGAGAGTTCTGCCAGCGCCTGCATGACAGCCGGTTGGGTGGTGCCGAAATGGGGATCGGAAATTTGCAGGAGACAGCTCATGCGCCAGTCCAGCACAGGTCATGGTTCATTCAATTTCCGCCTCGTCTTGCGGCAGGGGCACCAGCAGCAGCAATGGTTCCGGCGCCACCTCGAAAACCAGCGGCGACTGCATCCAGACAATTTCGCCGTCAGTGGCCACCTTGATGCGTTTTGTCCGGCGCGGCGTGACCGTCAGTCGGCGAAAGGTAAAGCTGCGAATGTTCTCGGCTTCACCGAGCGTGCCGAGAACGCCGCGCAGCAACAGGCCAAACAAAGCCAGCGTGCCGATCGGTCGAACCGCCACCGCAGCCAGTTGGCCCTGCCCCACCACATCGGCATGCTGCGAATCGATACCGGCCTGGACAAGCTGCAAACGGTTGTTGCCGACAAACAGCGTGGGTGTGCGCAAGGACACGGTCTTGCCAGTCGATTCAATGCGCAGGTCAAGCTGCCCCCGGGCCTTTAGCAGCGTCGCCATCCCCGAGACAAACGCGACGATGCGGCTGCGCCCAAACTGCTGCTTCCAGGCTTCACGGTCCTCCAGAAGCTTGGGATAAAGGCCAACGCTGGCATTGACCAGAAACAGCCGGCCATTGACTGTGCCAGCCTGGACCGGCATGACACGGCCGCGCAAAAGAACTTGCGCGGCCTGGGCGCTGTCCTGCGAAATCGCATTGTCACGGCCGAAATAATTGAAGGTGCCCTGAGGAATCACACCAAAAGGGCAGCCGCTGCCCAGTACCGCATTGGCAACGGCATTGATCGTGCCATCGCCGCCCGCGGCCACCACCACACCGCGAGATGTCTTGGCCTGGTCCACCGCACGGCTGGCCAGAGCCTCGATGGACTCGCTTTGGTCGCATTGCAGGAATTTGAATTCACGGCCGCCGCCCCGCAGCACGCGGCTGATAATCTGCTTTTCCTCGTCTGCGTCACGATGGCCCGACCCCCCGTTGAAAACGATGAACAACGGCCCGTGGCGGGCGATTTCCTGTGGATCGGTCATGCCGGAAGAATAAGGCGGCGGCATGCCGGATGCTGTCAGCCAAACGCGCTTTTCAGACCGGCCTGATGGCTTGCCTTGCAGCGCCAGTACTAAGGCCGCACAGGCGAAGCAAGCATTTGCACAGAGCCTGAAATATTGACCAGCACCGTACTCTTGCCGGCCTCAACCGGCACGGGCGCGTCGGCCATTTCGGATTTGGCGCTCATCGCCATCACACGCGGACGCGGCATCGGGCCCTGGTCGTTGGTGTTGATTGAAACCTCGCGCAAGGCATAGCCGCCAAAGCCGAAAGCGCTGGATACCTCGGTGGCCTTGGCCTTGAACCGATCAATCGCCTGCGCTTGCGCCTCGCCCTCGACCCGGGCGCGCTGTTCACGGCTCAGGGCAAAACTGACATTGCCCAGGCTCAGGGTTTGAATCTTGCCGGCCGTCCCAGTGATGCGTGGAAAATCCTTGCCTTCAAGTACCAGCTCCGTTGTTCCCTGCCAGCCGTTGATCTTGCCGTCCTTGCTGTAGCGCGGATACAAGCTGAAATTGCCGGTGCGCACGTCCATCTGACCGGGCAACGCGGACTGGCGAGCCTGCGTGAGGGCGGCATCAAGCGCCTGCCTGAGTTGGGTTTGAACGGTGCCGGCATCCTGCCCGTCACGGCTGGTGGTCAGTGAAATCGACAGCAGGTCTTGCTGCACCTCGACCGAACCGCTGGCAGAAATTTGGGCCACGTTTTTCAGTGCCTCATTCGCGATATTTTGAGCATAAACACCCGTTGCACACAAGGCAAGGGCACATACAGCTATCGATTTAGTAGCGCTGAACATATTGGATCACCTTTCTCAAAGACAAAAAACGCACGCAGCCTGTCCAAGACCGCTGTGCGGTCGGGCCAGGTTGCAGAGGTAGCCAAAGCAGCCCCGACAGCAAATCGCGGCTTCGCTCGCCATCATGCGTACAACCACTGAGCATAAACCCACCAAAATCCGGTAGGGTCTGTGGGCCTGAGCAGCTTCCCGAACACATCCTGTCAACCACGAAAACCCCACTGCAGTCTTTGTAAAAACCAATTTCGCTACAAGCTGGGCGCTATCCGAGCCCAGTTGTTTCAAATGACATAAATAGAAATAAGAGTAATAAAAAGTTTTATTGATATAAAAAGGAGACATTCATTTTTTTCCGCCCTCAAAATGGCCTCTGTTACAAATTAAAAGACCACCATGCTCCAATCCCAATCCAACGCCCGCGCCGACAAAATCCTGATTCTTGACGACGATGCGCGCATTCGTGACCTGCTGCGCCGCTATCTGGCGCAGGAGGGCTTTGATGTGATCCTGGCCGAAGACAGCAAGGCGCTGAACCGCATCATGCTGCGCGATGCGGTGGACCTGATCGTGCTCGATTTGATGATGCCGGGCGAAGACGGCCTGTCCATTTGCCGTCGCCTGCGCGCTGCCAACGAGCGCACCCCCATCATCATGCTGACCGCCAAGGGCGAAGACGTCGACCGCATCGTCGGTCTCGAAGTGGGCGCTGACGACTACCTGGGCAAGCCTTTCAACCCGCGCGAGCTGCTGGCCCGCATCCACGCCGTGCTGCGCCGCCGCCCGGCGCAAGAAGCGCCCGGTGCGCCCTCGGGCGAGAACGAAGTGGTGGGTTTTGGCCCGTTCAGTTTTGATCTGGGCCCGCGCGCACTGCAAAAAAACGGCGAAGAACTGCCGCTGACCACGGGCGAATTCGCCATGCTCAAGGCCTTGGTGCGCCACCCACGCCAGCCCCTGTCGCGTGAAAAACTGGCGCTGCTGGCACGCGGCCGCGAGTTCGAGCCGTTTGACCGCAGCTTGGACGTCCAGGTGTCGCGCCTGCGCAAGCTGATTGAAGAAGACGCTGCAGCACCGCGCTATATCCAGACCGTGTGGGGT
>JBBSRS010000190.1:0-5496 GCA_038242795.1 Burkholderiales bacterium | reverse complement strand
TGGCGCGCGATGTCGAGCGCGTGCTGACCGTCGAGCAGGTCGCCGACGACCTGAGCGCGCTGGCAGAAGTGATCCTGGACATCAGCGTGCACTGGTGCTGGCAGCACCTGAAAAACCGGCACCGCGAGAACCCCCGCTTCGGCATCATTGCGTACGGCAAGCTGGGCGGCAAGGAACTGGGCTACGGCAGCGACCTGGACATTGTCTTTGTCTACGACGACGAGGACGAACGCGCCCCCGAGGTGTATGCCGGCTTCGTGCGCAAGCTGATCAACTGGCTGACCCTGAAGACCGCCGAAGGCGACCTCTACGAGATCGACACGGCACTGCGGCCCAATGGCAATTCCGGCCTGCTGGTCACGCCGTTCGAGGCGTTTTCCAACTACCAGCAGCGGCGCGGCAGCAACACCGCCTGGACCTGGGAGCACCAGGCGATGACGCGCGCCCGCTTCGTGCTGGGCAGCGAGTCGCTGCGCCAGCGCTTCGACGAGATGCGCCGGGCGGTGATCACCGCGCCGCGCGACCCGCAGGCGCTGAGCCGGGAAATCGTCGAGATGCGCCAGAAAGTCCGCAGCGCGCACCCGGTCCGGGGCGGCAAGTTCGACGTCAAGCACAGTGTCGGCGGCATGGTCGATGCCGAATTCGCGGTGCAGTTCCTGGTGCTGTCGCAGGCCGCGCAGCACCCCGAGCTGGTCGACAACGTCGGCAACATCGCGCTGCTGCAGCGCGCGGAAACAGCCGGCCTGCTGCCCGACGGCGTTGGCCAGCGCGCCGCCATTGCCTACCGCGAACTGCGCCGGGTGCAGCACCGCGCCCGCCTGAACGAAGAGCCGACGCAGGTCACGCCGCCCGCCCTGCAGGCCGAGCAGGTCGCCATCCTGGCGCTGTGGGATGCGATTTTCAAGCCGGGCTGAGGAATGCGGCCGGCTTGCCTGTGCGGGGATGGCGGGAAAAAATTGTCTTGCCCTGGCCCGGCACTGGCTTTGGGCCGGCGGTCACCGCAGGGTCATGCGCTGCCTGCACAATCATGAATTTTGCAACGCGCCCGGCAACGGCAGGATGACAAGGCATGAAGACGTTCAACAATGACCCGGCGCGCGCAGCACCGGCACCGGCACCAGCATCGGGCAGGCGCGCGGCAGCGCTGGCGGCGCTGGCAGGCGCGCTGATTCTGGCGGGCTGCGCTGCCCTGCCGGCGCCGCCTGTCGTGTCCGCGCCCATCCCGCCGCAATGGCAGGCGGCCCTGCCGCACCAGGGGTCGCTAAACCGTCTGGACCAGTGGTGGCAGCAGCAAGGCGACCCGCTGCTGGCCGAACTGGTGGCGGCTGCGCAGGCCGTCAGCCCCACGGTGGCGTCGAGCCGCTCGCGCATCGAACAGGCGCGCGCCAACCGGGTGGCCGCCAATGCCGCCCTGCTGCCGTCGCTTGATGCGTCCGCCAGCCTGAGCCGGGGCCGCTCGCAGCAGGCAAGCGCCGAAGGCTCGGTGCCGGTGGTCACCACCGCACAGGCCGGGCTGCAGGCTTCCTGGGAGCTGGACCTGGCGGGCGGCAACCGCGCCGGCCTGGATGCCGCCACGCAGCGCCTGCTCGGCGCCGATGCGCGCTGGCACGAAGCGCGGGTGTCGGTGGCCGCTGAAACCGCCAACCAGTATTACAGCCTGCGCAGTTGCCGCGAACTGGCCGGCGTGACGCAGCTGGACGCCGACTCGCGCCAGGAAACCGCGCGCCTGTCCGGCCTGAGCCGGGAAGCGGGCTTTACCGCGCCGGCCACCGACGCCCTGGCGCGGGCCAGTGCCGCCGAAGCGCGCGGCCGAAGCACGCGCCAAACGGCCCAATGCGGGCTGGACCTGAAGTCGCTGGTGGCCCTGAGCGGCATCGCCGAGGCCGATTTAAAGGGAAAACTGGCGCCTGTGCAGGTGCAGCCTGCACAAGCAGCTATTTTTTCAATAGCACCCATTCCGGCCGAAGTGCTGGCCCAGCGGCCGGACGTGTTCAGCGCCGGGCGCGACGTGGCGGCGGCCAGCGCGGAGGTGGGCAGCGCGCAGGCCGCGCGCTACCCGGCGCTGGGGCTGAGCGGCGCCATCGGCCTGGCCGGCGTGCGCGCTGGCGGCAGCACCGCCAGGCTGGACACCTGGACCATCGGCCCGCTGGCGCTGCGCCTGCCGCTGTTCGACGGCGGCCGGCGCGCGGCCAATGTGCAGGCGGCGCAGGCGCGCTACGAGGAAGCCGCCGCGCTGTACCGCGCCAGCGTGCGGCAGGCGGTGCGCGAAGTCGAGCAAGCGCTGCTCACCCTGCAGAGCACCGGCGCGCGCCAGGGCGATGTGCAGGCGGCGGTGGACGGCTACCGCGCCGCCTTCACCGGCACCGAAGCCCTTTACAAAAACGGCCTGGCCAGCCTGCTGCAGCTCGAAGACGCCAGGCGCACCCTGCTGGCGGCAGACATCAACCGCGTGACGCTGGTGCAGGAGCGCCAGGCGGCTGGCGTCGCGCTGTACCGGGCACTGGGCGGCGGCTGGACGCCCGCGCTGGCGCCGCTGCAGGCTGCAGTCGCGCAAAAGCCTGCCGACGCGCCCTAATGCCGGCTTGACGTTCTTCTTTTTCAAAGCCTGCAGGTCGCCCCAAGTCATTGCGCACCGGCAAAAATGACCCTGTGAATGTCGCCCTCAGCCCTTTTCCTGACTGCTTTCCACCATGAAAAAACCCACCGCCAAGTCCGTCATCGTTGTCGCCATCGCCGTGCTGGCGGTCGCCGCCGGCGCTTACTATTTCCTGGCGCCCCAACGGCAGGCAGCGGCCCAGCAGGCCCAGGCTGCCCCCAAGCCGGCCCTGACCGTCACCGTCGAAACACCGCGAAGCGTCCGCCTGCCGATCCGGCTGGCCGCCAACGGCAACATCGCCGCCTGGCAGGAGGCCGTGATCGGCGCCGAATCCAGCGGCCTGCGGCTGACCGAGGTGCGCGTCAACGTCGGCGACGTGGTCAAGGCCGGCCAGGTGCTGGCGACGTTTGCCACCGACAGCGTGCAGGCCGACGTGGCGCAGGCACGCGCCAGCCTGCTGGAAGCGCAGGCCAATGCTGCCGACGCCACCGCCAACGCCGAGCGGGCGCGCAGCCTGCAAAGCTCGGGCGCGCTGAGCACGCAGCAGATCAACCAGTACCTGACCACCGAAAAGACCGCCAAGGCGCGCGCCGAAGCCGCGCAGTCGGTGCTCGGTGCGCAGCAGTTGCGCGGCCGGCAGACGCAGGTGCTGGCGCCCGACAGTGGCGTCATCTCGGCGCGCACCGCCCCCGTGGGCTCGGTGGTCGGCAGCGGCGCCGCGTAGTTCCGCATGATCCGCCAGGGCCGGCGGGAGTGGCGCGCCGAAGTCACCTCGGCCGAACTGGGCCGGATCCAGCCCGGCACGCCGGTCAGCGTGGTGCCGGCCAGCGGCGGCGAACTGCGCGGCCGGGTGCGCATGGTCGCGCCCAGCGTCGACCCGCAGACGCGCGCGGCGCTGGTGTATGTCGATCTGCCGGCCTCCAGCAAAACCTCAACCGCCAGGGCCGGCATGTTCGCCCGTGGCGAATTCGAGCTCGGCGCCACCGACGCGCTGACCGTTCCCCAGCGCGCGCTGGTGGTGCGCGACGGCTTCAACTACCTGTTCCGCCTGGGCGAAGGCAACCGCGTCAGCCAGCTGAAGGTGCAAACCGGCCGGCTGGCGGGCGAGCGCGTCGAGGTCGTCTCCGGCTTGCCAGCGGACGCCCGCATCGTCGTCAACGGCGCCGGTTTTCTGAATGATGGCGACTTGGTGCGTGTGGGCGAGGAATCCGAGCTAAATACGGCTCCTGCGCAAGCTGCGTCTGCGCCAGCAGCTATTAAAGCAGGAGCAACTTTATGAAGGCTCCGTTTCACTCTACCCACGTTTGGCAACAGAACCCCTTTTTCAACCAGGCGTTGGGCTTACTACTCCCTCTCCCTCCGGGAGAGGGCAGGGGTGAGGGCTCCCCGACCCCACTTTTTAGCGGCGGCTTCCCCTTGCCAGCACCCTCACCCCAACCCTCTCCCACGAGTGGGAGAGGGAGCAAGAAAACGCTTCAAACGATGCGCGCCCACGCCCACCCCCATCGGGAAAAGCGCCCCACCGGAAACCCTGGCGCGCAGGTGAACAGGCTGCGTCAGCATCGAGCGTATTTCAAGCTGAATCAGCCTCAAGCGCATGCTGCATATTCGCCAGCAGCCATCAAAGCAGGAGCAAATCCATGAACGTCTCCTCCTGGTCGATCAAGAACCCGATTCCGGCGGTGATGCTGTTCGTGCTGCTCACCTTCGGCGGCATCCTGTCCTTCAACGCCATGAAGGTGCAGAACTTTCCCGACATCGACGTGCCCACCGTCAGCGTCTCGGCGTCGCTGCCGGGCGCGGCGCCCGCGCAGCTGGAAACCGAGGTGGCCCGCAAGCTCGAAAACTCGATCGCCACCGTCCAGGGCCTGAAGCATGTCTACACCAAGGTGCAGGACGGCGGCGTCAGCGTCACCGCCGAGTTCCGGCTGGAAAAGCCGGTTCAGGAAGCGGTGGACGACGTGCGCTCTGCCGTGGCGCGGGTGCGCTCGGACCTGCCCGCCGACGTGCGCGACCCGGTGGTCACCAAGGTTGACCTGGCCGGCCAGCCGATCCTGGCCTTCACCGTGGCCTCGGGCCGCATGGACGCGGAAGCGCTGTCCTGGTTTGTCGACAACACGATTGCACGCCGCTTGCTGGCGGTGCGCGGCGTGGGGGCGGTGAGCCGCGTCGGCGGCGTGACGCGCGAGGTGCGCGTGGCGCTGGACGCGTCCAGATTGCAGGCGCTGGGCGCGTCGGCATCGGACATTTCACGCCAGCTCAAGCAGGTGCAAACCGAAAGCGCCGGCGGCCGCACCGACCTGGGCGGCAGCGAGCAGCCGGTGCGCACGCTGGCCACGGTCAAGTCGGCGCAGGAACTGGCCGCGCTGGAACTGGCCTTGCCCGATGGCCGCAAGATTCGCCTGAGCGACGTGGCCACCGTCAGCGACACCGTGTCCGACCCGCGCTCGGCCGCGCTGCTGGACGGCAAGCCGGTGGTCGGTTTTGAAGTCGCCCGCAGCCGGGGAGAAAGTGAAGTCACCGTCGGCGCGGCAGTGCAGGCGGCGCTGAAGGAATTGCAGGTGCAACACCCCGATCTGGTGCTGACCGAAGCCTTCAACTTCGTGCAGCCGGTGGCCGAGGAATACGACGGCTCAATGCACCTGCTGTATGAAGGCGGCATTTTGGCGGTGTTGGTGGTGTGGCTGTTTTTGCGCGACTGGCGGGCGACTTTTGTCTCGGCGGTGGCGCTGCCGCTGTCGGTGCTTCCGGCGTTTATCGGCATGCACCTGCTGGGCTTTTCGATCAACATCATCAGCCTGTTGGCGCTGTCGCTGGTGATCGGCATTCTGGTCGACGACGCGATTGTCGAGGTCGAGAACATCGTGCGGCACCTGCGCATGGGCAAAACGCCTTATCAG